>DATCDE010000299.1 GCA_036510875.1 Actinomycetes bacterium | reverse complement strand
CGCGGCGGCCGCGGCGGCTGCGGCGAGGGCCGCCTACACCGCGACGGTGAGCCGTTCGTACGCGCGGTCCACCCCGACCTACACCTCGGCCTACACCCCGACCTACACCCCGGTGGCGGTCAGCGGGGACTCCAGCCTGGGCGCGCGGGCCGCCGCTTGGGCGCTGTCGCAGGTCGGGCACTCCTACGTCTTCGGCGCTGCGGGCCCGTCCGCGTTCGACTGCTCGGGGCTGACGATGTCCGCCTACCGCAGTGTGGGCATCTACCTGCCGCACTTCTCCGGGGCGCAGTGGGGTGCCGGTCGGCAGATCCCGGCCAGCCAGCTGCAGCCGGGCGACCTGGTCTTCTACTACTCGCCGTCGCAGCACGTGGGCATGTACATCGGTGGTGGCCGCATCGTCGAGGCGGCCAACCCGGGTGTCGGGGTGGTGGTGTCCGGCCTGTACTCGATGCCCTACGTCGGCGCCGTCCGCCCCTACTGACCCCACCCCCTTCATCCGGAACGGTGGCGCGCCGATAACCCCTCGGTGCTGACCTGGGGCGCCCTGATCGCCGCGCTGCTGGCGGTCGTGGTCGGCGTCCGGTGGGCGCTGACCCGGGTGGACACGCTCGGGCGCAGCCGCCCGTTCCCGGTGGCGAGCGTGGCGGTGCTGGCCCTCGGGGCGGTCGCCCTGGCCACGCCCGGCGTGCTGCGGATCCGGCTGGAGCACCGGTTGGGGGCCGTGACCACCGCCCTGGCCGGCGTCCCGACCACCGTGCACTGCCAGTCGTTCGGGCAGTCCATGGTGGACGCCGGCAACGAGCTGGGCTTCGTGCGCTGGGGGGCGAACGGCACTCCCGGGCACGCCACCTTGATCAAGCGGGACCAGTGCAACGACCTGAGCGCGTACCTGCGCTCGGACCACCGCAGCCCCAGCGAGCAGCAGGTGATCGCCGTCCACGTGCTGACGCACGAGGCCATGCACATGGCGGGGCTCACCGTGGAGTCGGCGGCCGAGTGCGCGGCGGTCCACCAGGATGCGCGCACCGCTCAGCTGCTCGGGGCCACCCCGGACGAGGCGCGGGCGCTGGCGGAGCGCTACTGGCGCACCGTCTACCCGCGGCTGACCGACGAGTACCGCTCCGCCGACTGCACCCCTCCCGGCTGAAGGGTCCCTCCGGTGCCTTGGGGCCGCAGCCGAGCGCCCTTCATCGCGGGGCGGCGGGGACGTCGCCGTCCATGACGGCGCGGTTTCTGCGGTGGGGCGCCCAGAAGGGACCCTTCAGGCAAGGGGTCAGGCGGCGCCGGGTGCGGTGCTGGACGGGGCCGCGGACTCCTGGCGCTGGGGGACGCCGTCCCGGATGGCCTTCGCGGTCACCGTGCCACCGCTCTTGACGCCGACCACGCCGACGGTGTCCCCGACCTTGATGTCGGTGAGGCTGGCCGGCGCGCGGTCCTTGCGGATCTTGGTGGTGGAGTCGACGGTGTAGGTCGCGGTGAAGCCGTCAGGGCTCCTGACCGTCAGCGTGCTGCCCGTGGTGCCGGTCACCGTGCCGCGCTGGGTGTCGAGGACGACGAAGTTGCCGGACTTGTTCTTCACGGTGAACTCGCCGTGGATCCCGGCGTGCCGCAGCGCGCCCCACGGTCGGTGCTGGGTGGTCGCGGTCGGCACCGTCGGGCTGGTGGTCGTGCCCGAGGTGCCGGCTGCGGACGCCGCCCCCGCGGCGGAGACGACGGCGCCGGCGGCGACCGCCGTCCCCAGGACTCCGGCGGCGGCCCAGGCGGCCAGTGAGCGGCGGGTGGATGTGGGCATCGGGTTCTCCTCGTTCGGCTCGGTCAGCGGCGAGCCGGACGGCCCACCTATGACGTCGAGGGTGCCGGTCGGGGCTGGGACGTCTGTGGGTCCGCGCTGGGAGTCCGCTGGGAGGGCCGGCCGTCCTCCGGCGTCTTGGACAGGGGCAGCCGGACCCGGAACAGCGCTCCTCCGCCGGGGTTCTCCTGCGCCGTGACGGTGCCCCCGTGCGCGGTGCAGACCGACTCGACGATGGCCAGGCCGAGTCCGACGCCGCCGCTGGCCCGGGTCCGGGCCGGGTCGACCCGGTAGAAGCGCTCGAAGACGCGCGGCTGGTCCTCCGCCGGGATGCCGGGGCCGCGGTCAGCGACCTCGAGGACGGCGGTTCCGGCCGCACCAGCGCCGCTGGCGGTGTCGCTCGCGCCGTCCGTCCCGACCCGCACCACGACCGGCGTGCCCGCCGGGGTGTGTACCCGGGCGTTGGCCAGCAGGTTGCCGAGCACCTGGCGCAGCTGGTGCTCGTCGCCGTCCACCACGACCGGGGCCGGGGCGGCCACGGTGACCGGGCGCCCCGGCTCGGCGACACTGAGGTCGCCGGCGGCCTGGGCGGCGAGCGCGGCCAGGTCGACCGGTGCCCGTTCCGCGATGCGTCCCTCGTCCAGCCGGGCCAGGGTGAGCAGCTCTTCGACCAGCACGCCCATCCGCTCGGACTCGCTCTCGATCCGGCTCATGGCCCGGGCCAGGTCGTCCGGGCGGGTGTCCGCGCCGCGCCGGAACAGCTCCGAGTAGCCGCGGATCGAGGTGAGCGGCGTCCGCAGCTCGTGCGAGGCGTCGGCCAGGAACCGGCGCATCCGCTCCTCGGAGGCGGACTTCTCCGCGAACGCCGTCTCGATCCGGCCGAGCATGGTGTTCAGGGCCAGGCCGAGCCGGCCGACCTCGGTCCGCGGGTCGGGTGTGTCGACCCGCCGGGTGAGGTCGCCGTCCGCGATCGCGTCGGCGGTGGCCTCCATCCGGTACAGCGGGGCCAGCCCGAGCCGGACGACCCACCAGCCCAGCCCGGCCAGGGCGGTGAGCACGGCCAGCGCCACGAACAGCTCGATGCGGGCCAGCCGGGCCAACGTCTGCTGGATGTCGGTGAGCGGCAGCGCCACCACCAGGGTGCGGCCGGCACCCAGCGGCTCGACCAGCACCCGGTAGCGCGGCTCGCCGCCGCCGACCGAGCCGACGGTGGACAGCCGCCGGGCGGGCAGCGGGTCGAGCGCCGGTGCGGCGGCCTGGTCACCGGCCAGCGTGGTGGACTGCTGGACGGCGATGACCTGGCCGTCGACCCGGATCTCGCCGTACGCCTGGGGGAGCAGCGTGCGGTTGATCGGCCGGCCGGTGCCGGTCTCGGCGCCCAAGATCTCCCCGGTCAGCGTGCGCAGCATCGGGCCGCGGGCGTCCACCAGCTGCTGGTCGGTGCGGCCCACGAGGAACTTCCCGACCAAGCCGTAGGTGGCCACCGCGGCGACGAACAGCCCGATGGCGCTCAGCGCCACCAGGCCGACGACCAGCCGCGACCGCAGGGACACGGCTACCGTTCCCCCTTGGGCAGCCGCATCGAGTAGCCGACCCCCCGGACGGTGTGGATGAGCGGCGGGCCGAGCGGGTCCAGCTTCTTGCGCAGGTAGCTGACGTAGGTCTCCAGGACGCCCGCGTCGCCGCCGAAGCCGTAGTCCCAGACGTGGTCGAGGATCTGCGCGCGGGTGAGCACCCGTCGCGGGTTGACCAGCAGGTAGCGCAGCAGCCGGTACTCGGTGGGGGTCAGCTCGATCGGGCGGCCGGCCCGGCGGACCTCGCGGGTGTCCTCGTCCATCTGCAGGTCGGCGAAGGTGAGCAGCGCGGCAGCGTCCCCGTCCACCCCGGCCCGGCGCAGCACGGCGTGCACCCGGGCCACCAGCTCGGCCAGGCTGAACGGCTTGGTCACGTAGTCGTCGCCGCCGAGGGTCAGGCCGCGGACCTTGTCCTCCACGGCGTCCCTGGCGGTGAGGAAGAGCACCGGAACCCGCGAGCCGCTGCCGTTGTGCAGCCGCCGGGCCACCTCGAAGCCGTCGAGGTCCGGCAGCATGACGTCGAGGACCACCAGGTGCGGGTGGAACGCGTCCACGGCGGTGAGGGCCTCCCGTCCGGTGCCGGCCACGCGAACCTCGAAGCCCTCGTAGCCGAGCACGGTCGACACCAGCTCGGTGATGTTGGGTTCGTCGTCGACGACGAGCACCCGGGTGGGCTCGGCCACTGGTGCCCCCTTCGATCCTGGACGGTTGCCGCGGGCACCAGTGTCTGGGAAGTTCCTGGGAGGACGCTGAGAGTCCGGACCCCTCGTGTTTCGCAACGGCAGCGGGAGGGGGCAAGTGACCTCCGGCCCTGCCGCCGGTGGGCGCGCCGCGGGTTCAGTGGGACCAAACGGAACCCAACGGGAGGGGTCACCCCCATGACTGTCACCGACCGACCGTTGATCATCGACGAGGAGCGCCGGGCGCGCATCGACGAGCAGGTCGCCCTGGCGAAGCGGGCCGCCGACCAGTTCCGTGCCCTGGACCAGCAGCAGGTCGACGCCATCGTGACCGCGATGGTGCGCGCCGGGCTGGACGCCGCGGTCGAGCTGGCCCAGCTGGCGGTCGCCGAGACCGGGTTCGGCGTGTTCGAGGACAAGGTGGTGAAGAACTTCGTCGCCACCGAGTTCCTCTACGACTACCTGCGGGGCAAGAAGACCGTCGGGATCATCGACGAGGACCCGGTGCGGGACATCACCCACGTGGCCGAGCCGATGGGCGTGATCATGGCGATCACCCCGATCACCAACCCGACCTCCACCGTGCTGTTCAAGGCGATCTGCGCGGCCAAGACGCGCAACGCGATCGTGTTCCGGGCCCACCCGATCGCCACCGGGTGCGCCCGCCGGGTGGTCGAGGTGCTCGCCGCGGCGGGGGAGGCCGCGGGGCTGCCGCCCGGCGCGCTGCAGGTGATCCCCGACCCCGAGCACGAGGTGACGCACTACCTGTTCAAGCACCCCGACATCGACTTCCTGTGGACGACGGGCGGACCGCGCATCGTCAAGCTGGCCAACTCGGCCGGCAAGCCGTGCCTGTCGGTCGGGCCGGGCAACGCGCCGTGCTACGTGCACCGCACCGCCGACCTCAAGGGCGTGGTCGTCGACGTGCTGATCTCCAAGACCTTCGACGCCTCGGTGATCTGCCCGGCCGAGCAGACGATCATCATCGATGACGCGGTCTACGACGAGGTGCTCGACGAGTTCCAGCGGATGGGCGCCTACCTGCTCGGCGAGGACGAGTCCGAGCGGCTGGCCGAGTTCGCCTTCGGTGGCTGCGACAAGGTCAACCTCGGGGCGCTGGGCCAACCGGCGCCGGAGCTGGCGAGGCGGGCCGGGCTCGACGTGCCGCCGCACACCAAGGTGCTCCTGGCGCCGCTGCCGTCGGACCTGGCCGCGCTCGAGGCGCACACCTTCCGGCAGGAGAAGCTCATGCCGGTGCTCGGCGTCGTCCGAGCCGAGAGCGAGCAGCACGCGATCGACTGCGCGGTGCTGGTCATCGAGCACGGCGGGCTGGGCCACACCTGCTCGATCTACGCCAACGACCAGGGCGTGATCGACCGCTACGCGCTGGCGGTGCGCACCGGCCGGATCCTGGTCAACGCGCCAACCGCCGTGGGGGCGCTCGGCGGGGTCTACAACTCGCTGGCACCGACCTTCTCGCTGGGCTGCGGCACGTGGGGCGGCTCGTTCACCACCGAGAACGTCAACTACGAGCAGCTGCTCAACATCAAGACGGTGTCTCGGCGCAAGACGCCACCCCAGTGGTTCCGGGTCCCCTCGACGACGTACTTCAACGTGGGGGCGCTGGAGAACCTGCGGGACGTCCCGGTGCAGCGGGCCGTCGTGGTCAGCGACCACGTGCTCGAGCAGGCCGGAGTCGTCGACCAGGTCCGCGAGCGCCTGGGCACGCCGTTCATCACCGTGTTCACCGCGGTCGAGCCGGAGCCGTCCGAGGCGACGGTCCGGGCCGGCGTCGACGTGATCCGCGAGTTCGACCCCGACCTGATCGTCGCGGTCGGCGGCGGTTCGGTGCTGGACGCCGCCAAGGCGATGCGGCTGTTCTACGAGCACCCCGAGCTGAGCCTCACCGAGCTCACCTTGCCGTTCCTCGATCCGCGCAAGCGGGTGGCGCAGTACCCGGCCGACGAGCACGCCGTCCGGCTGGTCGCGATCCCGACCACCGCCGGGACCGGCTCGGAGGTCTCGCCGGGGGCGGTGCTCACCGTCAACGGCCGCAAGGCCACGATGATCGACTACTGCCTGGTGCCGGACATCGCCATCGTCGACCCGCTGCTCACGCTCAGCCTGCCGGCGGGTCCCACCGCAGACACCGGGCTGGACGCCCTGACCCACGCGCTCGAGGGCGCGGTGTCCATCTTCTCCTCGCCGTACACGGACGCGTTCTGCATGCAGGCGGTCCGGATGATCTTCGAGTGGCTGCCCAAGGCGGTCGAGGACGGCTCGAACATCGCCGCCCGCACCGGGATGGCCAACGCGGCCACCTTGGCCGGGCTGGCGTTCTCGAACGCCTTCCTCGGGGTGAACCACGCGATGGCGCATGCGGTGGGCGCACGCTTCCACATCCCGCACGGCCGGGCGAACGCGATCCTGCTGCCGCACGTGCTGCGGTACAACGCGTCGCTGCCCACCAAGTTCATGCCGGCCCCGGGCTACTCCAGCTACGTCGCCCCGGAGAAGTACGCGCAGATCGGCTACATCGTCTTCGGCGGCAGGGACGAGGAGTGCCGTCGCCAGCGGCTGTTCGACGCGGTGGACCGGCTGATCATGGAGGTGGGGCTACCGCGTACGCTGAAGGAAGCGGGCGTGGACGAGGCCGAGTTCGAGGCGGCGCTGCCGGATCTGGTGGCCGCGGCGTTCGGCGATGTCTGTACCCGCACCAACCCGAGGATGCCCATGGTGGCCGAGATCGAGGCGCTGCTCCGTGCGGCCTACGACACGCCTGCCGGGGAATCCCCTGCTGCGCCAACAGGTTGGACCGACGACGAATCGTCTTCCGACGGCGCCATCTGACCCACTTATCGAGGAGGAGATCCACCGTGTCCGAGGACACCCCCACCGCCCCCGTGACCCTGCCGCTGATCGGCGACCCGGCCCCCCAGTTCACCGCCGTGACCACGCACGGCATGGTCAGCCTGAGCGACTTCGCCGGCAAGTGGGTCGTGCTGTTCAGCCACCCGGCGGACTTCACCCCGGTGTGCACCACCGAGTTCATCGGCTTCGCCCAGCTCGCCGACGAGTTCGCCAAGCGCAACGTGCAGCTGATCGGCAACTCGGTGGACTCGGTGTTCAGCCACCTGGCCTGGGTGCACGCCATCGAGGAGAAGCAGGGCGTCAAGATCCCGTTCCCGATCATCGCCGACCTCGACATGTCGGTCGCCAAGGCGTACGGGATGATCCACCCTCGGACCAACAGCACGGAGGCGGTCCGCGCCGTGTTCGTCATCGACGACAAGCAGGTCGTCCGCGCGATGGTGTACTACCCGATGAACGTCGGCCGGATGATCCCGGAGATCCTGCGCCTGGTCGACGGCCTGCAGACCTCCGACGCCAACGGCGTCTCCTGCCCCGCGAACTGGACCCCCGGCGACGAGGTCGTCGTCGGCGCCCCGCGGACCCAGGAGCAGCTGGACGCCCGGCTGGTCGACACCAGCCTGCAGCTCAAGGACTGGTACCTGGCCACGAAGACGCTGTAGTCCGACCCGCAACTGAGACTTGTCAGGGTGAGGGCGAACGATCGCTCGTCCTCACCCTGACAGCTTCGACAGGAGCACGTGGTGGCCCCAGGCGGGCAGCTCCACGTAGAGGCCGAACCCGTCCAGGTCGTCACCCGAGCGCTCGAACACCTGCCCGTCGAGGACGTCGGACAGCACGACGGTCCGACCCGCGAGGTCCGGCCACGGCAGCCGCACGTGCGCGGACGCCGTCCGCTCGGACAGGTTGACCACCACGAGTGAGCGCCGCGCCCCCGCGGTCCAGGTCCAGGCCAGCAGCCGGCGGTCCCCGTCGTTGCCGGGCCAGCCCTCCATCGCGCACAGCGCCCACTCGCCGCCGTCCAGCCGCACCGACGGTGCCGCCGCGAGCAGCGCCTCGTGGAACTGCCGGAGCCCCGGGTCGAGCCGCTCCGCCGGGCGCCGGGCCAGGAACACCGGCAGCCGCACCCGCCGCCCGTCCAGCTGGCCGTCGTGCCACAGCGTCGTCCCGGGCAGCGTGGCCAGCACCACCGAGCAGGCCCGCTGCCGCTCGGCCGGCGGGAACGTCGCCGCCGCCCGCGGCTCGTCATGGTTCTCCAGGAACCGCACGGTCTGCTCCTGGTAGGAGGCGGCGGCGCCGAGGTGCGCGCGCACGCCGTCCAGGTCCTGCCCGGCCAGCCGGTCGTACAGCCGCTTGTCGTAGCAGGCGTCGAAACCCAGCCGGAGCAGATCCGGCTCGCGGTCCCAGTAGGCCTCGGCCACCAGCGTGAACTGCGGGTGGTCGACCCGCACCGAGGCGATCACCTCGGCCCAGAACTCCTGCGCCATCGGGGACCGGTCCCGCTGTCCCCAGGTGCGGGCGAACACGTCGTCCAGCAGCAGCATGGCCATGTCGCAGCGCACGCCGTCCGCGCGCTCGGCGATCGTCTTGAGCGTGTCGACGGTCAGCCGCCGGGCCGCCGCCGAGAACGCGTCCAGCTGGACGACGTCCGGCCACGGCGGGAAGTACGGGTCCCGGCCCCTAGCCACCACGGTGTCCCCGACGGCGAGGAAGCCGACCGGGTCGCGGGCGAGGTCCTCCGGGGTACCCCGGACGAACGCCTCCGGGTGCTCGGTCACCCAGGGGTGGTCCGGGGCCACGTGGTTGGGCACCAGGTCGAGCCACAGGCCGATCCCGCGGGCCAGCAGCTTGATCCGCGCGGTGGTCAGCCCGATGTCGCCGCCCAGCGCCGGGTCGACGGCGTAGCGGTGCACGCAGTACGGCGAGCCGAGGACGTCGGCGTCGGACCAGCCGGGCAGCGCGTCGTCCCAGGACGCGCGCAGCGACGGGTCGTCCAGGGCGACCGCCCGGCCGAACGGGCTGCGCTCCCACACCCCCATGAGCCAGACCACGTCGACGCCCGGGGGCAGCAGGGCGTCCCACTCGACGTCCGGCACGGTGTCCAGGCGCACCGGCGCGCCGAGGCGGGTGGAGACCTCGCCCAGCCACACCCGGGTGTTGACCTCGAAGACCACCGGCTGCCGGTGCATGCGCCCACTCTAGGGAGCGCCGGGTCCTTGCGCCCTTCCTCCGCAGCCGAACGGTGGCCGGGAGTAGGACCGCAGGTGGCGCGTGACGGTCCTGGCATCCGCGGGGCTGTCCGCTGCCGAGGCCGCCGACCGGCTGCGCCGGGACGGCCCCAACGCACTGCCGTCCCCGCCGGAGCCGTCGCCCTGGGTGATGCTGCTGAAGCAGTTCACCCACTTCTTCGCGGCGATGCTCTGGGTGGCTGCGGCCCTGGCCCTGATCGCCGGGCTGCCGCAGCTGGCCGTGGCGATCGCGGTCGTGGTGGTGCTCAACGGGCTGTTCTCGTTCGCCCAGGAGTACCGGGCCGACCGGGCCACCGCCCGGCTGCGGGACCTGCTGCCGCTGGAGGCGACGGTGGTCCGCGACGGGGTGCGGGTGGTCGTGCCCGCGACCGGCCTGGTGGTCGGTGACCTCGTGCTGCTCGCGGCCGGGGACCGGGTGAGTGCCGACCTGGTGATGCGTGAGGTCGCCGACGTGGCCGTCGACGAGTCCATGCTCACCGGCGAGAGCGTCCCGGTGCGGCCCACGGTGGGTGGCGCGGTGCACGCCGGCACCTTCATGGTGCAGGGCGAGGCCACGGCCGAGGTGGTCGCGTGGCCGGGAGCACCCGGCTGGCCGACATCGCCAAGGTGGTGCGGGAGGCCCCCCCGCCGGTGAGCCCGCTCACGCGCTCCCTCAACCGGGTGGTGACGGTCGTCGCGTTCGTCGCCCTCGGGGTCGGGCTGCCGTTCTTCGGCCTGGCGCCGGCCCTGGGAACGCCGGCCCGGGACGGGTTCCCGTTCGCCGTCGGGGTGACCGTCGCGCTGGTCCCGGAGGGCCTGCTGCCCACCGTGACGCTGTCCCTGGCCAGGGCGGCGTCGTCCATGGCCGAGCGCAACGCCCTGGTGCGGCGTCTCGATGCGGTCGAGACGCTCGGCGCCACCACGTTCGTGTGCACCGACAAGACCGGCACCCTGACCCGCAACGAGATGAGCGTGGTCGCGGTGTGGACGCCGCAGGGGGCGGTCCAGATCCCCGGCAGCGGCTACCGGCCCGAGCCGCTGGGGGTGGACGGGTCGCCGGCCTGGGACGCTGTCCGGACGCTCGCGACCTCGGGGCTGATCGCGTCGACCGGGTACGTCGAGCCGACCGACGACGGTGGCTGGCGGGCCCGGGGCGACTCGATGGAGGCGGCGCCGCACGTGCTCGTGCTGCGGCTGCAGGACGGCCACCCGTCCGGCGTCGGGCCGCTGACCGCGGCGCCCGTCGAGGTGCTGCGGCGCTGGCCGTTCGACCCGCAGCGGCGCCAAGTGTCCGCGGCGACCGCTGCTGCCCTGCCCGTGAAGGGCTCGGTCGAGTCGGTGCTGCGGGCCTGCGCCGACCCGCCGGCCGAGGCGCTGTCCGCCGCCACCGAGATGGCCACCCGGGGGCTGCGGGTGATCGCGGTCGCGCGGCGGGCGCTGCCCGGCGGGCCGGCCGGGCCGGACGGCGACGGCTCGGCGGTGGCGGTCGAGACGGGGCTGACCCTGCTCGGGCTGGTCGCCTTGGAGGACCCGCCGCGCGAGGGTGCGGCGCAGGCGGTGGCGGACCTGCGGGCGGCCGGCATCCGGGTGGCCATGGTGACCGGGGACCACCCGCTCACCGCCCTGGCCATCGCCGCCGAGGTCGGCCTGGTGGTGGGGGACCGGCTGGTCGTCGAGGGTCGCGAGCTGCCGACGGGCCTCGACGCTCTCGGCGAGCTGCTCGACCGGGACGGCGTCGTCGTGGCGCGGGTCTCCCCCGAGGACAAGCTGCGGATCGCCCAGGCGCTGCAGGCCCGCGGCCACGTCGTCGCGATGACCGGGGACGGCGTCAACGACGGGCCGGCTCTGCGCGAGGCGGACATCGGGGTGGCCATGGGCCTCGGCGGCACCGACGTGGCCCGGGAGGCCGCCGACCTGGTGCTGCTCGACGACCACCTGGCCACCATGGTCGGCGCCGTCGAGCTGGGCCGGGCCACCGTCACCAACGTGCGGCGGTTCCTGACCTACCACCTCACCGACAACGTGGCCGAACCGACGCCGTTCGTGGTGTGGGCGCTGTCCGGCGGGCAGTTCCCACTGGCGCTCGGCGTGCTGCAGGTGCTGGCGCTGGACCTCGGCACCGACCTGCTGCCCGCACTGGCGCTGGGTGCCGAGCCGCCCGACCCGCGCACCATGGAGGGGCCGATGCGCAGCACCGTGCTGCAGGACCGGCGCACCCTGAGCCGGGTGGTCGGCTTCCTCGGGCCGGCCGAGGCGATCGTCGAGATGGTCGGGTTCACGGTCATCCTGCGGCTGGGCGGCTGGGCCTGGGGCGTGGAACCGTCCGCCGGGCTGCTGGCTGTGGCGTCGGGCACCGCGTTCGCGGCCGTCGTGCTGGACCAGCTGGCCAACGCGTTCGCCTGCCGCAGCGAGAGCCGCTGGGTGCTGGGCAAGAGCCTGCGGGCCAACCGGCTGCTGCTGCGGGCGGTCGCCGTGGAGCTGGTGCTGCTGGTGGTCTTCCTCGGGTTCGGGCCGCTGGCCCGGCTGCTCGGTCAGTCCTGGCCGTCGTCGACCGGCTGGGCGCTGGGCGCCCTGGCGATCCCCGCGATGGTCGCCGCGGACGTCGCCGAGGTGGCGCTGTTCAGGCGCCGCCGGGGATGACCAGGACGGTGGCGATCGCGTCCCAGCGGGCGATCTCGCAGCCGTTGGAGCGCTGGTAGCTAGCGTCGACTGCGCGGCCGCGGTAGGTGCCGGTGATGGTCGCGGTCTGCGCACCGCCGTAGATCATCGTGCAGGCGCGGTCCGCCGGGGTGGGGCTGAACGGGTCGGTCGCTGCGGCCAGCTCGGCGCACGCCGCGGTCGGGTCCGGATGGCTGCCGCCGGCCGGGTCGCAGGTGAGGGTCCAGGTCTGGGCGGCCGCGGTCGGTGCCATCCGCGCGGTGACGGTGAGCTGGGTCGTCGCGCTCGGTCTCGCGCTGCCGGTGCCGTCACCAGCCTGCTGGCTGCCGCAGGCCGCGAGCAGGACGCCGGCCACGAGCAGGCCGCTGACGAGTGTGGTGCGACGGACGGCGGTCACGTTGCTAGGACGCGGGCGCCCGGCCCGGCGTTCCGCCATCGGGCGCCAGGGGTCACGGCGTGCGGCGCTGCCGCAGGATCAGGTCGGCGACCAGGCCGGTCCAGCCGGTCTGGTGGGTGGCGCCCAGCCCGGCGCCGTCGTCCCCGTTGAAGTACTCCGGGAACAGCACCGCGTCGTTCCAGCGCGGGTCGGTCTGGAACCGCTCCACCCCGCCGAACAGCGGCCGGCGACCGTCCGGACCGGGCAGGAAGATCGAGATCAGCCGCTCGCGGAGCTCCGCGGTGACCTCCGAGAGCGTCAGCTGACGCCCTGAGCCGGTGGGGAACTCCACCGTGAAGGTGTCCCCCAGGTAGCGGCCGTAGCGGTCCAGCGCCTCGATGACCAGGTAGTTCACCGGCATCCAGACCGGCCCCCGCCAGTTGGAGTTGCCGCCGTACATGGCGGTGGTCGACTCGGCCGGCTCGTAGCTGATGGCGAAGTCCATGCCGTCGACGTCCACCCGGAACGGCTCGGCCAGGTGGTGCCGGGACAGTGACCGGATCCCGTGCGGCGACAGCATCCCCTGCTCGTCCAGCACCTCGGCCAGCACCCGGCGCAGCCGCGGCGGGTCGACGACGGACAGCATGAGGCGCTCCTGGCTGGGGATGTGGGTGACGAATCCGCAGTGGTCCAGGTCGGCCTCACCGAGACCGCGCCGGGCCACGAAGTCGGCGAACCGTTTGCGCAGCCGGTGCGCCGGGATGGTGGTGGCCAGCCCGATGGCCAGGGCGCCGAGGACCGGGATCACCCCGACGAGCGACTTGACCCGCAGCGGCACCCGGTTGCCGTCCGGCAGCATCAGCTGGTCGTAGAAGAACCCGTCGGCCGGGTCCCACAGCCCGTTGGCCGCCATCCCGTCGGTGATCATCGCGAAGTGCTCGAAGAACTTGGTGGCGATGTCCTCGTAGGCCTCATCGTGCTCGGCGAGCAGCAGGGCGATGTTCAGCATGCTGAGGGAGTAGAAGGCCATCCACGCGGTACCGTCGGTCTGGTCGAGGCGGCAGCCGGGCGGCAGGTGTGAGCGGTCCACCGGTCCGATGTTGTCCAGGCCCAGGAAGCCGCCCTCGAACACGTTGTTGCCGTCGGGGTCGACCCGGTTCACCCACCAGGTGAAGTTGAGCAGCAGCTTCTGGAACACCCGCTCGAGGAACTCGAAGTCCCGCCGGCCGTCGATGTCGAACACCTTCAGCGCGGCCCAGGCGTGCACGGGCGGGTTGACGTCGTCGAAGGACCACTCGTAGGACGGCAGCGCGCCGTTGGGGTGCATGAACCACTCGCGGCACAGCAGCAGCAGCTGGTACTTGGCGAACGCCGGGTCGACGTGGGCCAGCACCACCGTGTGGAAGGCGAGGTCCCAGGCAGCGAACCACGGGTACTCCCACGCGTCCGGCATGGACAGGATGTCGGCGGCGTCCACGTGCCGCCAGTGGCTGTTGCGGCCGGTCCGGTGACCCTCGGGGGGCGGTGGCTCGCCGGGGTCGCCGTCCAGCCACCGCCGGACGTCGTACCGGTAGAACTGCTTGCCCCAGATCATCCCGGCGAACGCCTGCCGCAGCACCAGCGCCTCGGCGGGGGAGGTGCCGGACGGAGTCAGCCCGGCGTAGAACTCCTCGGCCTCGGCGGAGCGCGCGGCCAGCGTGGCGTCGAACGGCGCGCCGGCCCAGCCGGCGTCCGGCTCGGCACCGGCGGTGGGCGAGTACAGCCGCAGCCGCAGCTGCACGGTCTGGCCCGGCTCGACCGTGACCTGGTACCACCAGGCCGCCTTGGTGCCGGTCTGGCTCGGGTTCACGGTCGGTGCGCCGCAGACGACGTGGTCGTTGATGCCGTCCTTGGGGTAGCGGGTGGACGACGGCTGCCCGAACAGGCGCGCGGTGTTGGTCTCGTTGTCGCAGAACAGTGGCTGGGGGGCCGTGCCGCCGGGGCCTGCGGAGGCAGCCAGCCGGTACACCCCGGCCCGCTCGTGCTCGGCCAGCAGGTCGCCGTTGTCCAGGCGCAGCTTCGGTTTCGGGTGCTGGTCGCCCCAGTCCCAGGTGTTGCGGAACCACAGCGTCGGCAGCACGTGCAGGGTGTCGGCGTCCGGCCCAGCGTTGGTGATGCTGACCAGCATGGCCAGGTCGGTGGGGGTCTGCTTGGCGTAGCTGACCTCGACCACCCAGTAGCGGTCGTCGTCGAACACCCCGGTGTCGAGCAGCTCGAGCTCGGGGTCGTGGCGGGTTCGCGCGGCGCTGCCCTCGACCAGCTGCTCGTAGGGGTAGCGGGCCTGCGGGTAGTGGTGGCGCCAGCGCAGGTAGGAGTGGCTGGGCGTGGCGTCGAGGTACCACCAGTACTCCTTGACGTCCTCACCGTGGTTGCCCTCGGGGCCGGTCAGGCCGAACGGCCGCTCCTTGAGGATCGGGTCGCGGCCGTTCCACAGCGCGAGCGAGAGGCAGACGTCCTGGTGCAGGGTGCTCAGCCCGGCCAGGCCGTCCTCGTTCCAGCGGTAGGCGCGGGAGCGGGCGTGGTCGTGCGGGAAGAAGTCCCAGGCGTTGCCGTCGGCGCTGTAGTCCTCGCGGACGGTGCCCCACGCCCGCTCGGACAGGTACGGGCCCCAGGTGTACCAGGGGCCGGCGTACTCCAGGCCGTGCTCGGGGTGCCCGACGGTGGTCATCCGCTGCTGCTCGGCGTTCATCTGCTCACCCTCGCACTCCTTCCCGCGGGAAGGGTCCCTTCTGCGCGCACTGCCGCAACAACCCACCCTTCCTGCCTGCGGCGCCCGGGTCTCGGTCAGGTCGCTTCCGCGGCGCGGCGGCGTCCCTCGTGGAAGAAGGCCAGGACGGCGTCGGCGTCGTTCTGGCCGAGCTCGGCGAGCGGCCGAGCGGCACCGAACGGCGCGCTCCAGAAGCCGCCGGTGCGTGGCCGCCACGGCCCGACGTAGGCGTACGGCTCGGGCAGGTACCCGTCGCCGGAGGAGACGCCGTAGTTGACCTCGTCGAGGGAGATGCCGACGTCGAAGTGCTCCGGCCACAGCACCGGCGGCTGGGTCGGATCGAGCCGGTGCAGGGCGGCGTCGCCGGTGGCCAGGGCCGTGGCCAGCGCGCGGGTCGCGTCGGGGTCGAGCCGGACGACGTCAGCGAGCGCCGCGCCCGAGCCGTCGGAGTAGAGGTCCTGCGGGGCGCCGGCGGCCAGGCCCAGGGCGGCACCGAGGTCGGCGTAGGTGACGCCGTCCATGGCGACCCGGCTCCGGGGCGAGACCAGGTCGAGGCCCTCGACCCGCAGCTCGGGCTCCGCGACGGTGCCGAAGCCGCCGGGCGTGACCCGCAGCCGGATGGTCCCGCTGCGCCGGTGCTGGGGCCCGGCCAGCAGCAGCTCGGCGACCCCGTGCAGGGCGTGCCGGGTCACCGCGTAGGCGTCGTGCCGACCGTCGTCCACGCGCCACCCCCTTTCTGCATGAAGGGTCCCTTCTGTGCGCATGGCCGCACAAGTGCGCCCTTCATGAAGGTCCCGAACGGGCAGACGGGACAGTCCGCCCAGGGGGTCGTGTCGCTGAAGCACCAGGTCTTCGGCGGGGTTGACGCGCGGGGGTCCAGCACGGCGTACGGCGGCATGGACGCGACGGCGATCGGTGACGCGGTCGGAGCAGGCGGGTCGTCCGGGCACTGCAGGGACACCTCGACGAACGCCGGGTACGGCCACTTCCGGGTGCGGGCCGACCGGTCGCTGGTGTAGCGCGAGTTCTCCAACCAGCCCGAAGCAGCCGTGCCGTCGCGCCCCGGGTCGAAGATCAGCGAGCCGTCGCGACGTCCCCCCACCAGGGTGGGCGTGGTGCCGGGCACCGTGTGCTTGCCGCGGACGTGGCAGACCACGACCCCGGATGAAGGTCCTGGAACGTCGGATGCACGCACCGAAGGGACCGTCCACCCCAAACCAGTACGGCAACGGCAGGAACTTGCGCTGGCTGCCGGCCGGTCGGGCCGCGGAGGGGCTGCTCGAGCCAGCAGACATCGCGGGACGGAATGGGCCGGTCGGCTCGTTGGCGACCGCCCACACCCGAGCCGGCGCACTCAGCTTGTGCCCCGCGAGTACCCACCTGGTGCCGTACTGGCTGCGGACGTGGGGAGGAAGGGAAGGGGATTCGGGACCTCTTCCCCGTTGGGTTCGCGGGCTGCGTCGTCGAGTCTGGTCACACGGAGGTGGTCGTCGTGGCCGTTGTGTCCCGCACGCCCCAGTCCGGGCGCGCCGCCGCGCCCGAGCCGGAGGCCCCGCCCACCAGCGGTGGCCGCGGCTGGTGGGCCGCCGTCCTGGTGGCCGGGCTGGCCGGCGTCGTCTTCACCGGCATCCAGATCGTCGAGAAGATCGCGATCAGCGACCAGCCGTCGACCGTGCTGTCCTGCGACATCAACTCGGTGGTGTCCTGCAGCAGCGTGCTCACCGCGTGGCAGTCGTCGGTGCTGGGGCCGCCGAACGCCCTCGTCGGTGCGGTCCTGTTCGCGCTGCTCGCCTCCGGCGGGCTGGCTGGGGTGCTCGGCAGCCGGGCCAGCCGCTCCTACCTGCTCACGCTGTGGGGGCTGGCCGTCTTCTTCCTCGGCTTCGCCTCGTGGTTCATGTACCAGACGGCGTTTCGCATCGGTGCGCTGTGCATCTGGTGCACCGGGATCGTGACGGCGGTGGTCGTCATCAGTGCCGCGCTGACCCGGCTGAACCACCGGCGGCGGACGCTGGGCGAGGGGTCGGCCGGCCGGGCGCTGGACCTCGTGGTGCACTCCAACGGCGACCTCATCGTGTGGGCCGGCTGGTGGATCGTGCTCGCGGTGCTCGTCTGGGCCGGCCTGGCCGGCTGACCGCGCGACCCCTAGGTGGCCGTCGTTGCCGTGCTCACGGTCAGCTGGATGGGGCCGCACGGCCGGGTCGCTGGGTTCCGCCCGACGGAGGCTGTGACGTTCCTCCTGACCCTGGCCGGTCTCGCTGCCGACCCTTCCGGTGAGCTACGTCGTCCTGGCGGTGGTGTGGCACCTCACCGGCGCGGACCACGGTGGTCCGGCGTGGCTGGTCACGGTGGCGTACACGATCTGGTTCGCTGGGCTGGCCGCCGCCAACGTGGCTCTGGGCTGGCGTCGTCCGTACCGTGCGCCGGCGCCTAGCCGTCGGACAAGTCGACGGGCGCGGGGCGGGCGGTCTCGGCCAGGACGACGCCGAACAGCACCACGGCGCCGCCGAGGAGCTGGGCCGGGCCCAGTGCCTCGGCCAGCCAGACGAACGCGACCAGGGTGGCGACCACCGGCTCGGTCATGCCGACGATGCCGGCCTGGGTGGCGCGCAGGTGCCGCAGCGAGCCGATGATCAGGCTGAACGGCACGATGGTGCCGAGCGCTACCAGCCAGATCGCCAGCGTCCACATCGGCAGGTGGACGTCGGCCAGGTTGCCGAGCATCGACACGTCGGTGCCCAGCAGGGACCAGGGGAAGGTCCACCAGGGCTGGACGAGCGTCCACAGCAGAGTCGAGAACCCGAACGCGTAGCAGGTCAGCGACAGAGGATCGCGTGAGGACACCGAGTGCTCCCCGACGACGAAGTAGACCGCCAGCGAGACGGCGGCTCCGAGGGCGGCCAGCACGCCCAGGCCGTCCAGCTGCACCCCGCCCCAGACCTCGGCCACGAGTGCCAGACCGAGCAGCGCCAGCGCCAGCCCGACCCACAGCCGGCGGCGGACCGGCTCCCGGCCCACGAACCGGACCCACAGCGCGACGAGCAGCGGGGCGGTGTACTCCAGCAGCAGCGCTATGGCCACCGGCAGCCGCACGATGGCCACGAAGTACAGCCACTGCACCAGCGCGAAGCCGGCCACCCCGAACAGCGCCAGCATGGGCAGCTCGCGGGCGGTCACCTTCAGGCTGCGTGGCCGGGTCAGCGCGAGCAGCACGAGCAGGCCGACGAACGCACCGGCCGACCGCAGCTCGGTGAGCCGCTGAGCCGGCATCCCACCGAGCAGCATGACCTTCGAGACCGAGCCGTTGACGGCGAACAGCACCGATGCGCAGACCGCCATCGCGTAGCCGGTGCGCAGCCGCGGGTCGGGCACCGACGGCGCCGACGGCACCGGAACGATCGCCTCGACCACCAGCGGAGGCTACCGGGATGACCGGTGCGGTCAGGTGTCGCCCCAGCGCGGGGACGTCGTCCGCGGGGGGTACAGCGCGGCAGGCAGCACGACCAGCCGTGGCCCGCCGGCCGCGGCCGCCTCGGCCAGCGCCGCGCGCAGCGGCTCGCCCGGCGAGCCCACCGTGACCACCGACAGGCCGAACGCGGCTCCGAGCGCCGCCCAGTCCGGGCCGACCAGGTCCACGCCCTGCTGCCGGGCGGCGGCGCGCTGGTCGAACCGGAGCATCCCGTAGCCGCCGTCGTCCACGAGGAGGACGGTGACCGGCAGCCGCTCCTGGACCAGGGTGGCGAGCTCGCCGAGAGCCATCGCCAGGCCGCCGTCCCCGCAGATCGCGAGCACCGGCGCGCCGGCGTGCGCGGCGCCGACCGCGGCGGGCAGGGCGTAGCCGAGGGTGCCCCAGCCGACCGGGTACTGCAACCGGCGGGGCCGGGACATCGCGGCGTACCCGCCGACCCAGTAGCCGGCCACGGCCATGTCGCAGACCACGTTGCCTGCGGCCGGCCAGCCACTTTCGACCGACTCGAGCAGCGCGGCGGCGTCCGCGGTACGCGGGTCCTCGGCGACCCGCTGGCGGATGGTCGGGCCCATGAGGAAGACGGCGTCCGCCCAGGGGGTGCGCTGCGGCAGCCGGACCGCGAGCGCGTCGCAGGCCAGCCGGGCGTCCGCGGCGATGACGACGTCCGCCGGATGGTTCTTGACGGCGTCCGCGGGGTCGACGTTGATCGCGATGGTGCGGGTCGGGAACGGGGTGGACCAGTTGCGGGTGTCCATGCCGTCGAGGTCGCTGCCGACCACGACGAGCAGGTCGGCCGAGCCGATCAGCGCGGCGACATCCGGCTCGTGCGGCGGGGCGTCGACGAGCAGCGCGTGCCCCGCGGGCAGCAGGCCGCGGGCGCCGAAGGTGGTGACCACCGGGGCGCCGAGCCGCCAGGCCAGCTCGGTGACCGCCTCGGCGGCGCCGCTGGACACCGCGCCGCCGCCAGCCCACACGACGACGCTGTCGGCGGCGTTGAGCAGCTGCAGGGCGGCGTCGACGTCGGCCGGGTCGGGGGCGGTCGGGGCCGCCGGGTGCGGCGCGGGCGGCGTCCAGCCGTCCGGGATCGGCTCGCAGAGCACGTCGCTGGGGATCCCGACGTAGACCGGGCCGCGTGGGGCGGTCATGGCGAGGGCGGTGGCGCGGGCCACCGCCTCGACCGCGGCGATGGGGGTGGTCGGCCGGTAGACGGCCTTGGCCAGCGGCTCGAACAGCGCGGCCTGGTCGCGGCTCTCGTGCAGCAGCCCGCGGACGACGCCGGGCCGGCGCAGCCGCTGCGGCACGTCGGAGGCGATGAGCAGCAGCGGGGACTGGGAGGCCGCGGCCTCACCGAAGGCGGCCACCGCGTTGGCGGCGCCCGGTCCGGTGGTGGTGAGCGCGACGCCGAGCCCGCCGGTGGCCCTGGCCAGCCCGTCCGCGGCGTAGCCGGTGGTCTGCTCGTGCCGGACGCCGACGATGCGCGGGCGGCCGTCGTCCTGGGCCTGCCACAGGGCCAGGTTGTGCACGCCGGGCAGCCCGAACGCGGTGGTGACGCCGGCCTGGGCGAGGACGTCGAGCACGGCGGCGGCCGTCGTGACGGAGCTCATGGCAGGAGTCTCCCCTACGACTTGTCAGGGTGAGGACGGGCTCTACGTCGTCCGCACCCGGACAGGTCAGAGGTGGCGCAGGCCATCGAGTGTGAACGCGGCGACGCACACGGCGAGCAGCGCGACGGCCAGCAGCACGAAGGTCGTCTCGACGCCGAGGCGGTCCACCAGCGGACCGGTGGCCAGCAGCCCGACCGGGCCGGCCGCGTACGCCAGCGAGGTGAGCACCCCCACGACCCGGCCGCGCAGCCGGTTCGGCGACCGCTCCATCATGACGACGTTGGCGATCGGGTTGACCGGCCCGTAGAGCACGCCGCTGGCGAAGGCGAGCCCCACCATCGCGCTGATCGGTGGCTGCAGCGCCATGCCAAGCACCGGCAGGGAGGTGCCGACCAGCGCGATGAGGACGGCGGTGCGGCGCGGCACCCGGTGCCCCCGCCAGCCGTACAGCAGGGCGCCCACGACCGCGCCGCCGCTCATCCCCATGAGCACCAGGCCGAGCCGCGCGGGCTCCCCCTGGTCCCGGAACAGCACCGGCAGCACGACGCCCTCGATCGGCAGCCACACCCCGATGACCGCGGTGTACACGATGGCGACGGCCCGCAGCGCCGGGTCGCGCCAGACGAACCGCAGCCCCTCCCGGGTCTCGGTCCACCAGCCGGCCGGCTCGTGGTCGTGGGCGTGCTGGCCGCGGCCCGCGCCCTCGACCCGCAGCAGCAGCATGGCCAGCGCGGCGGTGGCGTACCCGACCGCCGGGACCCACAGCGTGGCCTGCGCGCCGATGAGCGCGATGAGCACACCGCCGACGGCCGGGGCGACCAGGAAAGCCACCCCGAACACCGCCTCGTGGACGGCGTTGGCCCGCTCCAGCGGCAGCCGGGCCGCGCGGCCGGCCTCCGGGAGGACGGCGGCCCGCGCGGTCGCCCCGGACGGCGGGAACAGCGCGGCCAGCGCCGCGAGCAGCAGCAGCCAGCCCAGGCTCAGCCGGCCGACCACCGCGACGACCGGGATCGCGGCGACGGCGAGCCCGGAGAGCAGGTCGGACGCGATGGCCGTGGGGCGGCGGCCGAGCCGGTCGACCACGGTGCCGGAGAACAGCGCGGCCAGCAGCAGCGGGACGGCGGCCACCCCACTGACCAGGCCGGCGGCGGTGGCCCGGCCGGTCACGTCGAGGACCAGCCAGGGCAGCGCGACCAGCGTGATCCCGTTGCCCACGGCCGAGAGCAAGGTCGCCGTCTCCAGCGCCAGGAACGGCGCCCAGTGCCGGGTGGCGGTCGGCGCTTCGGCGCCGGACGCGGGGGCGCCGGACACGGCCGGCAGGGTGTCGGTCACGACCGGCTCCGGGCGGCGGTGCCGGCGCTCGTGCCGACGCCGTCCAGCAGGGTGCCGACCACCAGCGGGACGGCGTCCCGGCGGGCGAGGCGGCCGTCGGCGATGCCGTCGGAGGCCGCGAACACCGCGGCCACGAACAGGTCGACCACCCAGGCCACCGGCAGGTCGGGGCGCACCTCGCCGCTGCGCTGGGCCCGCCGGACGGTGTCCTCGAGCGGCCGGCTCACGTCGTACCAGCGCTCGACCAGGTCGGGCAGGTCCCACACCTGCGCGCCGGTGCCGAGGAAGTGCATCTCGTCGGCCAGCGGCAGCAGCCCGGTGGCGACCCGCTCGACGATCACGGCCAGCGGCTCGTCGGCGTTCGGCCGGGCCGCGGTGACGGCCTGCTCGACCCGCTCGAGGGCGTCCAGGGCGAGGGCGTGCAGCAGGTCGGTCCGGGTGGCGAAGTAGCGGTGCACGGTGGTGCGCCCGACACCGGCGGCGGTGGCGATGTCGGCCAGCGAGGCGCCGCTGTGCCTGCCGAGGACGGCGGCCGCGGTGTCCAGGATGGTTCGCCGGGTGCCGTCACTCATGTTCCTATTGGAACACAGATGTTCCACCTGTGGCCACTTGTCAGGGCACGGACGACCTCTACGTCGTCCTCACCCTGACAACTGCAAGCATGGGGGGGTGACTGGAACCGACCGCCTCGTGTCCCGCAACCCCGCCCACCTGGACGAGGTCGTCGCCGACGTCGTGCTCGCCAGCGCCGACGACCTCGTCGCCGCCGCCCGCTCCGCCAAGGCCGCCCAGCCGGACTGGGCCGCGATCCCGGCCCCCGTCCGCGGCCGGGTGATCGCCCAGGTCGGCCGGCTGGTCGAGGCCAACAAGGAGGCGCTGGCCGCGCTCGTCACCCGGGAGATCGGCAAGCCCTACGGCGAGGCGCTGGGCGAGGTGCAGGAGGTCGTCGACACCTGCGACTTCTTCCTCGGCGAGGGCCGCCGGATGTACGGGCAGACCGTGCCCAGCGAGATGCCGGACAAGCAGCTGATGACCTACCGGATGCCGGTCGGCGTCGCGGTCATCATCACGGCGCCGAACTTCCCGCTCGCCGTTCCGTCCTGGTACCTCGTGCCCGCGCTGCTGGCCGGCAACGCCGTGGTGTGGAAGCCGGCCGAGGCCACGCCGGCGATCGCGGCCGCGTTCACCGAGATCTTCCGGGCGGGCGGCGTGCCCGAGGGCGTGCTCTCCGCCGTGCTGGCCGACGGCCCGGCCACGTTCACCGGGCTGTCCCGGGCGTTGGACGCCGGGCTGGTCGACAAGATCGGCTTCACTGGGTCGACCGCAGTGGGCCGGGCCATCGGCGAGCTGGCCGGTCGGCACCTGCAGAGCCCCTGCCTCGAGCTGGGCGGCAAGAACCCCATGGTGGTGATGGCCGACGCCGACCTCGACCTGGCCGTCGAGGGCGCACTGTTCTCCGGGTTCGGCACCGCGGGGCAGCGCTGCACCTCGCTGGGCACCGTGTGGGTGCAGCGCCCGGTCTACGAGGAGTTCAAGCGCCGCTTCCTGGCCGCCGCCGAGTCCGCGGTGCTCGGCGAGCCCACCGGCGACGTCCTCTACGGCCCGATGATCAGCCAGCGCTACCTGGACAACCACCTGCGCAACCTCGAGCTGGTCGCCGAGCACCACACTGTGCACGGCTCCACCGGCGTCGGCCGGATCACCTCGGACAACCCGCGGGTCGGCTTCGTCGGCGACCCGGACGCCGGCATCTACGCGCACCCCACCGTGGTCGAGGGGGTCCGTCCGGGCGACGCGCTGTACGACACCGAGACGTTCGGTCCGCTCGTCGGGCTCGGCGTGTTCGACACTCTCGACGAGGCGATCGAGCTGTGCAACGGCACCGGGTACGGGCTGTCCAGCTCCATCTACATGACGGCGATGTCACCCGCCTGGGCTTTCCGGGCGCGTATCGGCGCGGGCATGGTGAGTATCAACAACTCGACGTCCGGCGCGGAGGCGCACCTCCCGTTCGGCGGCAATGGCCGCAGCGGGAACGGCTCCAGGCAGTCGGGGGTGTGGGTGCTCGACCAGTTCACCCGTTGGCAAGCGGTCAACTGGGACTGGAGCGGCCGTTTGCAGAAGGCGCAGATGGACGTCGCCGAGCTCCCCTGGGACCCCGGCTTCCGGCTCGGCTGACCTGCAGCCGTCGGTGCTCCCAGTCCGCCCCGGTCCGTTGCCCCGACGGCGACGTCGTCCCCGACTGCAGCACCCACCGACCCGGCGGTGACCTGTCCGACCGCCAGCCCGACGGCCAGCCCGTCCGCGTCGCCGTCGGGCAGCAGCACCGCAACCGCCACCCTGAGCCAGGCGCCGTCCCCGACCAGCTAGCGTGCGGGGCGTGACCACCGCCCTGCCCGATCGTGCCTCCGTCGTCATCGTGGGCGGGGGCGTGATCGGCACGTCGATCGCGTTCCACCTGGCCGAGGCGGGGGTGCGCGACGTCGTCCTGCTGGAGAAGGGCGAGCTGGCCGGCGGGTCGACGTCCAAGGCGGCCGGCGGCGTCCGGGCGCAGTTCTCCGACGAGGTGAACGTCCGGCTGGGGCAGCGGTCACTGGACGCGTTCGCGGCCTTCGAGCGGCGGCCCGGGCAGGCCATCGACCTGCACCGGGTGGGCTACCTGTTCTGCCTGTCCCGGCGGGAGGACGTCGCGACGTTCGAGCTGTCGGTGGCGCTGCAGAACCGGCTCGGGGTGCCGTCCCGGCTGGTCACGCCCGCCGAGGCGCAGGAGCTGTCGCCGCTCATCGAGACCTCCGACCTGCTGGCCGCGGCGTACTCGCCGGACGACGGCCACTGCGCGCCCGAGTCGGTGGTGCTCGGCTACGCGACCGCGGCCCGGCGGCTAGGGGCCAGCGTGCTCACCGGGCACGAGGTGACCGGGATCGACGTCCGCGGGTCGCAGGTCGTTGCGGTGCGCACCTCGCGCGGGGTGGTGGCGACCGACACGGTGGTGTGCGCGGCGGGTGCGTGGTCGGGGCCGGTCGCGGCGATGGCCGGCGTCTCACTGCCGGTGGAGCCGTACCGGCGTGAGATCGCCGTGACCGGACCGGTGGCCGGGCTGCCCGGGTGGGTGGAGCAGCCGATGCCGATGACCGTCGACTTCGCGTCGTCGTTCTACTTCCACCGGGAGGGACCGGGGCTGCTCATGGGGATCAGCGACCCGGACGAGCCGGCGGGGTTCGGCGAGCACCGGTCGCCGCGGTTCCTCGAGCTGCTGGCGGCGGCCGCGGCGGTGCGGGCGCCGCGGGTGCTGGACGCCGGCGTGCGCACCGGCTGGGCCGGGCTGTACGAGGTGACGCCGGACCACAACGCGCTGGTCGGCTCGGTGGAGTCGGTCGGGCGGTTCCTGTACGCGACTGGGTTCTCCGGGCACGGGTTCCTGCAGGCACCGGCTGTGGGCGAGGTGGTGCGGGACCTGTACCTGAGCAGGTCGCCCGTGGTGGACGTGACGGCGCTGTCCGTCGAGCGGTTCGGCCGAGCCGAGGAGCGCCCCGAGCACAACGTGGTGTGACCCCCCCTTCTGCATGAAGGGTCCCTTCGGTGCGTGGGGCCGCGGAAGTGCGCCCTTCAGGGACGGCGGGGACGGGTGTCGGGCTGCTCGCCGTCCAGGATCAGTGTCCTTCGTCGGGGCCTGCCCCCCGGCGGCTTGAGCTGACCGCCCGACGTGATCAAGGTGATCAAGGTGGGCAAGGCTGGGACGGCGTGATGAGGTGGGCGCTACGGTCGGGCGATGAGCACCGGTGAGACCGGGGTGGCCGCCGTCCTCGCGGCCAAGCAGGCCGAGGTCGAGGCCGAGGTCGCCGCTCTGTCGGCGCCGCCGGAGGACACCGGCGGCATCGGCTTCGGCAAGCGGGTCGGCGACGGGACGTCGATCGCGGTCGAGCGGCTGGCGCTGGTCGCCGCGCACGGCCGGATGGTGGTGCTGCTGGCCGAGATCCGCCGGGCGAGGGCCAAGCTCGACGAGGGCAGCTACGGCCGCTGCGACACCTGCGGGGCGCCGATCCCGGAGGGCCGGCTCGAGGCGCTGCCGTGGGCGGTCCAGTGCGTGGCCTGCGCCAGCCGCCCCACCTGACTGCGCCGCGAGCGGAGTCGCCGCGAGCGTTACTGTGCTCGCCCGCGCCTATGGCGCTCACCGGACTCGATTCGCGCGGGTGGCGCTGACCGACCCGCCGGATCCTGCGCGCCTGACCCCCAGGAGGGGGTGGCTAGCGGGTGCTGATGTCCCGGCGCTCGAAGGCCACCGCGGCCGCCGCCACCAGCATGGCGGTCAGCCCGAGCATCAGCCCGGCCCCGGCCCAGTCGACGCCGCTGGCCAGCGGCTTGTTGTCCAGCGCCCAGTAGAACGGCGACAGCTTCTGCCACGGCGTCAGCCAGTCCGCCATCGGCGCCAGCACGTTGAGCAGGAACGCGGCCAGGGCCAGCCCCATCCCGGCCCCCAGCGCCACGGCCCGGTGCCCGGTGAGGGCCCCGAGCAGCAGGCCCACTGCTCCGAAGAGCAGGCCGAGCAGCCCGCACATCAGCGTGGCCGCCGTCACGTGCCCGGCCGTCACCTCGAGGTCGACCATGGGCGCGCCGATCACGATCGTCACGACCAGCACAACGCCGACGACGACCACCCCGATGACCATCCCCAGCGTCTTGGCCAGCACCACGTTCCAGCGGCGCACCGGCAGGGACATCAGCAGGTCCAAGGTCCCGCGCTCCTCCTCACCGGCGGTGGCCGCGGCCGCGGCGCCCAGCGCCACCGCGATCAGCCCGAGCGGCACGATCATGCTGAACATCTCGGCGTTCAGGAACCCCGCGCCGGTCGCGTAGTCCTGCAGACCGAACGCCTGCTTGAACGCCTCCGGCCACTGGTCGACGTACTGCTGCATGGCCGCGCCGGACTTGGCGATCGACGGGTACACCGCCAGCTCAATCGCGGCCATGGCCGCGAGGCCGAGGCCCCACGCGCTCACCGAGCGCCACCGTTCGCTGGCGCTGCGTCCGGTCAGCACGACCGTCTGGCTGCTAGTGGACATCGTTGCCTCCCGAGACGAAGCCGAGGAAGGCGTCCTCGAGATCCGGGTCGTGGGTGTGGACGTCGATGACACCGTGGTCCACCGCCATCTTCAGCAGGCCGGTGATCGGCCCGCGCACCGTGCACACCGCCGTCGGGCCGCGGACCTCGACCGACTGCACCCCCGGCGCCGTCGCGAGGTCGGCCGGCGGGGCGACCACGAAGTCCAGCTCGACCCGGCGGGCGGCGCGGGTTCGCAGCGCGTCCACGCTGTCGACCACGAGCAGCCGACCGTGGTCGACGATGGCCGCCCGGTCGGCCATCTGCTCGACCTCGGTGAGCACGTGGGAGGACAGGAACACGCTCGAGCCGCGCACCACTGTCTGGCGGACCAGCCGCTGGAACTCCAGCTGCACCAACGGGTCCAGCCCGCTGGTCGGCTCGTCCAGGATCAGCAGGTCGGGGGAGTGCATGAACGCCTGGACGACGCCCAGCTTCTGCCGGTTGCCCTTGGACAGCTCCCGCACACGCGGCTGCAGGTCCAGCTCGAACCGCTCGGCCAGGGACCGGTACGCCGACGCCGGGACGTCGCCGCGCATCCGGCCGAGGAACTCCAGCAGGTCGTGGCCGCGCATCCGGTCGTA
This sequence comes from Actinomycetes bacterium, assembly GCA_036510875.1. Lineage (NCBI taxonomy): Bacteria > Bacillati > Actinomycetota > Actinomycetes > Actinomycetes bacterium. The sequence goes on along the minus strand of DATCDE010000299.1, from coordinate 20,773 downwards.
CAGCGCCAGGTCGCCGGGCAGGTACCCGACTCGCGTGCGGATCTCGACGCCCTGCCGGCGCAGGTCCAGCCCGAGCACCTCGGCACCGCCTCGGGTCGGCCGGATCAGCCCGAGCAGCAGCCGAATGGTCGTCGTCTTGCCGGCACCGTTCGGGCCGAGGAAGCCGAACACCTCGCCCGGCTCGACCTGCAGGTCGAGGTCCTCGATCCCGCGTTGGTGACCGTAGAACTTGGTCAGGCCCCGGGTGTGGATCACCTCAGTCATATATCTACGGTCGCGCCGCCGGAGCGGTTCGAGGAAGGGCCGTCGGTCCCTCCGGGCGCCGCCGTAGGCTCCGGGGGATGACGCAGCGGACGGCGGTGGTGACCGGCGCGGCAGGCGGTCTCGGTTCGGCTTTCGTGACGGCGTTGCGGGATGCCGGCTACCGGGTGGTGGGCGCCGACCTGGAGGGCGCCGACGTCGTCCTCGACGTGCGTGACCCGGACGCCTGCCGGGCGTTGGCCCGCGACATCGACCCCGACGTGTGGGTCAACAACGCGGGCGTGCTCGGCGCGGGCGACGCCGCCACCCAGCCGGACGGCGTCGTCCGGCGGGTCGTGGAGGTCAACCTGCTCGGGGTGATCAACGGGACCCGGGCGGCCGTCTCGGTCATGCGGGACCGCGGCCCAGCCGGCCGCGGGCACGTGGTCAACGTGGGGTCGCTGGCGTCGTGGGTGCCGGTGCCGGGCGAGTGCGTCTACGCGGCGACCAAGCACGCGGTGCTGGCGTACACGCTGGGCCTGCAGGCGGAGCTGCGCGGGCACGGGCTGGCCGGCGTCCACCTGTCGGTGCTGTGCCCGGACGGCATGCTCACCCCGATGATCGAGCCCCTGCTGGACGACCCGGCGATCGCGATGACGTTCAGCGGGATGCGGCTGGTGACGCCGCAGGAGGTGGCCGCCGCGGGGCTGCGGCTGCTGGAGCGGCCGCAGCCGTACCGGGCGGTGCCGCGCTGGCGGGGCGCCCAGGTGCGGCTGATCGCGGCGGTGCCGGGCCCGGCACTGCGGCTGGCCGGGCTGTTCCACCGGCTGGGAGCGGCCAACCAGGCCAAGGTGCGCGAGCGGGTCCGGTCCGCCGCCCCCTGAGCGCCCCGCACGGCGGCGACACCGCCGTCCAAGATCGCTGGTTGCGGGAGGAAGCCGCCCTGAACGGGCGCGATCCTCCCGCTCACGGTGATCAAGGAGTCGCGAGCCGCTCGGGGAGGACCTCAGCGGGGGTTGTGCAGCACCTCGTGGTCGCGGCCCTCGTCGCGGGCCAGCGGGCGCGACCGGCGGGCGAAGCTGCGCCAGCCGCAGGTGTCGCAGACCGCCACGCTGAACTGATGGTGTTCGACCAGGTGGACCGAGTGGATGGCCCGGGCCTCGACCTCGACCGAGACCGCGCTGTCGGCCTCGACCAGGCGCGGGCCAGGGTCGAGCGTCGAACGCTCCGTCACCCCGGACTCGGTCACGCTTGCCACGGTAACCGGCGGGATCCCGTCTCCGCGAGGGGACCGGACTTTTTGTTCAGATGACCTGCCACAATGGCTCGCATGTTCACCCACACCGTGCTCTTCCGGTTCGACGACCCGGCCGACGCGTCGGAGTCCAAGCGGCTGCTCGAGACCCTGCCGGGGCAGGTCCAAGGGCTGGACGGGCTGTGGGTGGGGCTGGACGTCGAGCGCACGCCCAAGTCCTGGGACCTGGTCCTGGTGACCACGCACGCGAGCCGGGAGGACTACCGGACCTACGCCGCCGACCCGGATCACCTGCGGATCACCGAGTTCCTTCGGGAGCGGATGACCGACCGGGCCGTGGTGGACGCGGAGGGTCAGCCCGGCTGAGCCAATCCGGTTGAGCCAGCCGGGCTGCCTCGGGCGGGTGGTGGCCGAACCGCCCGGACGGGTCATGCCCTGTGCGCCGGTCTCCGCCTAGTCTTGAGGGGTGACGCCGGACACCCGCTTGCACGACGCCGAGGTGCTCGCCGAGATCGAGCTGTACGGCGAGCTGGTCATCGCTGCGTCCAGCCACGACGGCCCGATGTCCACCGCCGAGATCGACGCCGTCCTGGGCCTCGCCCCTACCCGAAGCGGCCGGTGATGTAGTCCTCGGTGGCCTTCTCGGAGGGGTTGCTGAAGATCTTCTCGGTCTGGTCCATCTCGATCAACTTGCCGGGCTTACCGGTGGCGGCGATGTTGAAGAAGCCAGTGTGGTCGCTCACTCGGGCGGCCTGCTGCATGTTGTGGGTGACGACCACGATCGTGTAGTCCGCCTTGAGCTCCTGCATGAGGTCTTCGATCGCCAAGGTGGAGATCGGGTCGAGCGCGGAGCAGGGCTCATCCATGAGCAGGACGGCCGGCTCCACGGCGATCGCCCGGGCGATGCACAGCCGTTGCTGCTGCCCGCCGGACAGCCCGCTGCCGGGCCGGGGCAGCCGGTCCTTGACCTCCTCCCACAGGTTGGCGCCGCGCAGTGACTTCTCCACGATGTCGTCGAGATCGGACTTCTTCCGCCGGCCCTGCAGCTTCAGCCCGGCCACCACGTTGTCGTAGATCGACATGGTGGGGAACGGGTTCGGCTTCTGGAACACCATGCCGATGGTTCGGCGCACGTTGACCGGGTCGACGTCACTGGCGTAGATGTCCTCGCCGTCCAGCAGCACCTTGCCCTCGGCTCGCGCCCCGGGGAGCACCTCGTGCATCCGGTTCAAGGTGCGCAGCACGGTGGACTTGCCGCAGCCGGACGGCCCGATGAAGGCGGTGATGGAGCGCGGCTCCACCGACAGTGAGACACCCTCGACGGCCTTGAAATCGCCGTAGTAGATGTCGAGGTCTGAGACGTCGATCCGCTTGGCCATACGCGGCAGCTCCAGGGTGACTACTTGACTCGGTAGACTCGGCCGAGCAGCCGGGCCATCAGGTTGAGCAACACCACGATCAAGATGAGGGTGAGCGCGGCCGCCCAGGCACGATCCAGCGAGGCTGGGGTGCCGCGGGCGATCTGGTCCCAGATGAACGTGGGCAGGGTTGCCTGCGGGTCCGTGAACGGGCTGAAGTTGATCGACGCCGAGATGAACATGGTGAGCAGCAGCGGCGCGGTCTCGCCGGTGATCCGGGCCACCGCCAGCATGGCGCCGGTGATGATCCCCGATAGCGCGGTCGGGACGACGACGCGCAGGATGGTTTTGTACTTCGGCACCCCGAGCGCGTACGCGGACTCGCGCAACTCGTTCGGCACCAGCTTGAGCATCTCCTCGGTGGAGCGCACCATGACCGGGATCATCAAGATGGTCAAGGACAGCGCCCCGGTGAAACCGGTCCGCTGCCAGCCGAGGGTGAGGATCAGCCCGGTGTAGACGAACAGGCCAGCCACGATCGAGGGGATGCCGGTCATCACGTCGACGAAGAACGTTACCCAGTAGGCCAGCCGCTTGCCGGCGCCGTACTCGACCAGGTAGATCGCGACCAGCGCGCCGATCGGGATGCCGATGATGGCCGCGATCCCGACCACTTCCAGGGTGCCGATGATCGCGTGGTAGACGCCCCCGCCCGGATGCAGAGGGCTGACGTTGCGCATCGAGTGCAGGAGGAAGTAGCCGGAGAAGACCTTCAGTCCCTTGATGATCACGGTGGCCAGGATGGCTACGAGCGGCACCAGGGCGATGACGCCCGCGGAGTAGATCAGCGTCGTGACCAGCCGGTCCACCGCATGCCGTCGGCCCTCTACCGCGAAGCTCCACGCCGTCTGTGAGCCCACGAACAGCAGCACGGCAAGGATGATCGTCTGGGCTCGCCCGTTCACCGGAAGGACGGCGATCAGCGCGACGGCGGCAAGGACCGAGCCGGCGGCGCAGACCCAGGGCGCCCAGCCTGGCAGCTTTCCGCCGGTGAGGGTCTGGTGGAGGCTGGACGTGGGTCCGGCGGTGCTCAAGGCCATGTCAGTTGGCCCCCGAGAATGCCGCTCGCCGGGCGATGAACAGCCGCGCGACGATGTTGACGGCGAGGGTGAGGACGAACAGCACGAGCCCGGCGGCGATGAGAGCACCCTGTCCGGTAGGGCCGGCCTCGTTGAACTTCAGCGCGATGTTCGCGGCGAAGGAGTTGCCTCCGGGCTCGGTCAGGTGCCAGTTGATGTTGAACGTTGCGGACAGCACCAGGGCCACGGCGATCGTCTCGCCGAGCGCGCGTCCGAGCCCAAGCATCGCCGCGCTGATCATCCCCGGTTTGCTGAACGGGATGACCGCCATCCGGACCATCTCCCACCGGGTGGCGCCGAGAGCGAGCGAGGCCTCGATGTGGGCTGGCGGGACCTGGACGAAGACCTCGCGGCTGATCGCTGAGACCGTCGGCAGGATCATGATTGCCAGTACGATGCCGGCCAGCGCCAGGCACCGCGTGTAGACACCGAGGTCGTTCCTGAAGATCGGAATCCAGCCGAGGTGGTCGTTGAGCCAGGCGAACAGGCCGAAGGTGCGGGGCATCAGCCAGGCCAGCCCCCACAGCCCGAAGATGATCGAGGGCACCGCGGCGAGCAGGTCCACGATGAAGGCAAGGATCACGGCGATGCGTTTCGCCGCGTAGTGGGCCAGGGCCAGCGCGATGCCGTAGCCCACCGGGACGGCGAGCACCATCGCGATGAGCGAGGACATCACGGTGCCGAAGGCCAGCGCCGCGATCCCGAAACGAGAGGGGGTATTGTCGGGCAGCCACACGGAACTGGTGAGGAAGTTCGCGGTGTTGACGCGAAGTGCGGGAACGGCCTTCACGAGAAGGAACAGACCGATGCCGGCCATGATGGCCAGCACGAGGATCCCGGCCGCCATGGACAGGCCACTGAAGATCCGGTCACCGCGGCGGTTCGCCCGCCCTCGGATCGGGGACGCCGACACGGGCGAGGGCGGCGGCTGCGTGGCGGTCGGGGTCATGGTCACGGGGACTGCTCCTGCCGTGGCTGTGCGCGTGAAGTCATGCTAAGGATGCCGCGGCCCCGCCGTTGTACCAACGGCGGGGCCGCGGCCTGGGGTTCAGCTGATCGCCTCGACCGATGCCCGGACCTTGGTGAGCAGGTCGCCGCTCATCGGCACGTAGCCGGTCGTGGACAGCTTGCTCTGACCGGCGTCCGAGGCGGTGAAGGTGAGGAAGGACTTCACCAGCGCCGCCTGAGCCGAGTCGAGGCCCTTCTCGCAGGTGATCTCGTAGGTCACCAGGACGATCGGGTAGGCCGAGGCGTCCTTGATGTTGTAGTTGATCTTCAGAGGCAGGTTGTTGCCGGTTCCCGTGACCTTGGCACTCGCGAGCGCCTTGGACGCCGTCTCAGAGGTCGGGTCGACCGGGCCGGCGCCATTGTCCACCGCCGCCACCGGCAGGTTGTTGTTCAGCGCGTAGGACAGCTCGACGTAGCCGATCGAGTTCGGGGTGCTCTTCACGCCGGTGCTGACACCGTCGTTACCCTTGGCGCCCTGGCCGCCGGGGGCGGTCCAGGACTTGCCGCCCTGGAAGGTCCACACGGCGGGCGCGGCCGCTTTGAGGAACTTGGTGAAGTTGTCGGTCGTCCCGGACGCGTCCGACCGGTGGAAGGAGAGGATCGCCGAGCTGGGCAGCGAGACGCCGGCGTTGGCTGCCGCGATCGCCGGGTCGTTCCACTTGGTGATCTTGCCGGCGAAGATGCCGGCAATCGTCTGCGACGTGAGGGCCAGCTTGGTCACGCCCTGGAGGTTGTAGGTGAGCGCGATCGCGCCACCGACCATCGGGATGTTGATGGCCGGCCCGGCGGAGCAGCGGGCGTCCGCCTTCGGCTGCTCGCTGTCTACCTTGAGTGAGGAGTCGGAACCGGCGAAGTCGGTCTGCTTGTTGATGAAGTCCGTGACCCCGGCGCCGGACCCGACGCCCTGGTATTCGATCGTGGCGCCACTGCACGCCGTCTGGTAGGCGTTGATCCAGTCGGTCATGGCGTTCGCCTGGGCGGTGGACCCGGACGCCTTCAGCTTGCCGCTCGCGCAGCTGATGCTGCCGGAGCCCGAGGCTGACCCTGAGGCGCTCGAGGTGCTGCCGGCATTGCTGTTGCTGCCGCAGGCGGCGAGCGCAAGAGTGCCCACCAGCGCGACGCTGGCCAGTTGGCCGTAGCGGTTGATCTTCACCGCGCGCTTCTCCTTCGATTCGTCGATGTCCGTCGTCGCGGACGCTAGGGACACGAGGTGTCCGGATACCCGGGCCTGGATGAACGGCCGGTGAACGAGCGGTCTCGGTCCCGCTTCGCTGGCTGCCGGTCGAAGACCGGCTACGGGCGGTGCCGCTCCAGTGCGACCACGGTGGCCAGCGGGTCGGTGTCCGTCCCCAGGTCGTCGAGGCGGCGGTGCAGCACGACGAAGGCGCCCGGCTCCAGGGTCCGGCGCAGCTGCTTGGGCGGCCGGGCGCCGAACAGCCGGGGCAGCAGCTCGGCGAGGACCGGGCGGTGGGTGCACAGCACGATCGACCGCGGCTCGCGCAGCAGCGCCCTGGCCCGCTCGACCGCGTCCGCCTGCTGCGCGGCGAAGCCGCGCTCGGACAGCAGCGGCTCGGGCCACACCGGCAGCTCCCAGGCCGCTGCGAACGGGCGCACGGTGTCCGCGCAGCGGCGGTAGTCCGAGGAGTGCACCTGCTCGATCCCGTACGCCGTCAGCAGCGGCACCAGCCGCTCCGCCTCGCCCACGCCCCGCTGGGCGAGCGGGCGCTGCTCGTCGTCCGCCGCCGGCCAGGCACGGCGCGGGGTGGCCTTGGCGTGCCGCAGCAGCACGAACGGCACCGTGTCCACAGGGGCGGCCAGCAGCGCGGCGACCACGTCGTTGTCGTGCGGGTAGCTGAGCCGGGCCGCCGCCTCGGCCGGGGTCAGCCAGTCGACGGCGTCCACCTCGTGGGTGGGGGCGAACTCGTGCGGACCGCCCTTGGCCGCCCAGTAGCGCACCACCTTGGGCACGCCCAGCACCGGGTAGGTCAGTGTGATCAGCGGGCGGCCCAGGGCCACCTGCTGCCCGGTCTCCTCCCGCACCTCCCGGACGGCGGCCGTCAGCCAGTGCTCGGCGTGCTCGAGCTTGCCCTTGGGCAGGCTCCAGTCCTGTTGCCGCACCCGGTGGACGACGGCGATCAGCGGTCCGTCCGGGCCGGGGCGCCACAGCAGCGCCCCCGCCGCCCTGATCAGCGGGGGGCCGCTGCCCTCGTCGGTCGTCACCGCCACGGTCGGCCTCAGGGCTCGAGCCACGCCCGGTAGCGCTTGCGCGACACCTCCGGCCAGGTCCGCTCGAACTGGACCAGCAGCTCGGCGGCGTGCGCCCGCTCCACGTCGTGCAGCCGGCCGAGCGCGAACCCGGCCCGCCCGCTGATCCCGCGGGTGCCGGCGAACCGGCGCAGCGTGTCGGCGGCGATCACCGCGTCGTGGTGGTCCCCGAGCAGCTCGGTGACCGACTCCAGCTGCCTGGCCAGCGTCTTGGCCGGCTCCCCGAAGACGGGGACGAGCGCCTCGGTGGCGTAGCGGGCCTTCTTCGCGGCGATCCGGGCCGCGTGCCACTCGACGTCGGGGGAGTCCAGCCTCAGCTGCTGCACGTCACTCGCCAGCCGCCGCCAGGTGCGGTGCACCAGCGGGGGCAGCGCCTGGCTGGACTTGGCCTGGGCGGCCTTGGTCAGCCGGGGGAAGTGCACCGCGTCGACCAGGACGTCGAGCAGGGCGAGGTACCGCTTGGCGACCATGGCCTCGTCGACGGCCGCCCGGGCCGGACCGACCTCGGCGTCCAGGATCCGGCGGATCGCGCCGCCGGCGGCCTCGCCGTCCGGCCCTCCCAGCTCGGCGGCGTGCGCCAGCAGCCGGGCCTCCAGCACCTCGCGGTCGCGGACCCCGCCGAGGACACCGGCGATCCAGGCCAGCTCGCTGCGCAGGGCGTCCGCCCAGTGCTCCTCGACGAGCGGGCTGAACACCTTCAGCCCGCTGCGCAGCCGCCGGGCGGCGACCCGCATCTGGTGGACGGAGTCCGGCAGGCCGCGCCGGACCCGCAGGTCCTGGGCCTGGAAGGCGCGCACGTGCCGGGCCAGGTGGGCGGTCACCGCATCGGCGGCCGGGTCCTTGGGGCGGACCGGGCCGGGCTCGGGCACGTCCGCCGGCGCGGCGGCGGCCGGGCCCAGCGCCCGGGCGGCCTTGCTGACGTCGCCGGCCGCGACCGCCCCGGCCGCCTCGAGGGCGGCGACGACGGCGGCGAGGGCCTTCGGGCTGCCCGCACGCCGCTCGATCTCCAGCTCGCGGAACCGGGCGGTCACGTGCCCCCCGTCGACCACGGCGACCGAGTCGTCGGTGAGCTCGGCGAGCAGCAGCCCGTCGGCGTCGAACAGCTGGGAGGGGCGGCGCTCGTTGCGCAGCGTGGTCACCGGCTCCACCGTGGCGGTCCGGGTCAGCCCGAGGACCAGCTCGAGCAGCTCGTGCGGCGGCGGGCCGTCGGCGGGGGCTGCGGACAGCGGCAGCTGCAGCTCGTCCCTGCTGGCCGGGTCGCTCGCGGACTTCGCGGGCGTCGCGTCGTCGACCGGCAGCTTGAGGTGCCAGCCGTCGTCGAGGCCGCCGTCCCGGCGCCGCAGCGTGACGTGGTGCCGGGCCAGCCGCAGGTCGGCGGTGTCGAAGTAGGCGGCGGTCAGCCGCAGCCGCGGCAGCGGCTCGACCCGGGCCACCCCGCAGCCGGCCGCGGTGAGGTCGGGCAGCTCGAACAGACCGTGCACCCGCAGCTTGTGCTCCACCTCGCGGACGGTCTGCGGGTCGGCTGGCCCTGGGGTCACACCAGGCTCCGGCGCCGCTGGTGCAGGTCGATGAGGAAGGCCTGGATGTCCAGCAGCGGCGTGCCGTCGTCCGTCTTGTTGTGCCGGACGAAGGTGCCGTCGGGGCCCTGGTGCCAGGAGGCGGTGCCCTCGTCGAAGCCGAGGTCGATCAGCGCGCCGATCTCGGTCACGTGCGCCGGGGCGGTCAGCTTCACGAGCGCCTCGACCCGGCGGTCCAGGTTGCGGTGCATGAGGTCGGCGCTGCCGATCCAGACCTCGGGGTTGCCGCCGCCCTCGAACCAGTAGACCCGAGAGTGCTCGAGGAACCGGCCCAGGATGCTGCGCACCCGGACGTTCTCGGACAGCCCGGGCACGCCGCCGCGGATCGCACAGATGCCGCGGACCCAGACGTCGACCGGGACACCGACCCGGGAGGCGCGGTACAGCGCGTCGATGATCTGCTCGTCGACGATCGAGTTGACCTTGAACCGGATGCGGGCCGGCCGGCCGGCCCGGTGGTGCTCGATCTCCCGCTCGATCCGCTCGACCAGGCCGGCCCGGATGGAGTGCGGGGCGACCAGCAGCCGCTCGTAGTCGGTGTTCATCGAGTAGCCGGACAGCACGTTGAACAGGTTGCCGACGTCGTCCCCGACCTGCGGGTCGGCGGTGAGCAGGCCCATGTCCTCGTACAGCCGGGCCGTCTTGGGGTGGTAGTTGCCGGTGCCGATGTGGGTGTAGCGGACGATCCCACCGCCCTCCTGGCGCACCACCATGGACAGCTTGCAGTGGGTCTTCAGCCCGACCAGGCCATAGACGACATGGCAGCCGGCCTGCTCCAGCTTGCGGGCCCGCTTGATGTTGGCGCCCTCGTCGAACCGGGCCTTGATCTCGACCAGCACGAGGACCTGCTTGCCGGCCTCGGCGGCGTCGATGAGCGCGTCGACGATCGGGGAGTCGGCGCTGGTCCGGTACAGCGTCTGCTTGATGGCCAACACGTCCGGGTCGACGGCGGCCTGCTCGAGGAACGACTGCACGCTGGTGGAGAACGAGTCGTACGGGTGGTGCAGCAGGACGTCGTGGTCGCGGACGGCGGTGAACACGTCCGCCTCGGACGCCGACTCGGCCTCGGCCAGCTCGCGGTTGGTGCGGGGCAGGAACGGCGTGTCCTTCAGGTCGGCCCGGTCCAGGCCCATGAGCGCCCACAGCCCGGTGAGGTCCAGCGGTCCGGGCAGCGCGAACACCTCGCCGGGGGTGATGCTCAGCTCGCGGACCAGCAGGTCGAGCACGTGCGGGTCGATGGTGCGCTCGACCTCCAGCCGCACCGGCGGGCCGAACCGGCGGCGCATCAGCTCGCGCTCCATGGCCACCAGCAGGTTCTCGGCGTCGTCCTCCTCGACCTCGACGTCCTCGTTGCGGGTGACCCGGAAGGCGTGCTGCTGCAGCACCTCCATGCCGGGGAACAGCTGGCCCAGGTGCGCGGCCATGATGTCCTCCAGCGGCACGAACCGCTGCTCGCCGACCCGGGACAGGCGCGGCAGGATCGGCGGGACCTTCACCCGGGCGAAGTGCTCGGTGCCGGTCTGCGGGTTGCGGACGACGACGGCCAGGTTGAGCGACAGCCCGGAGATGTAGGGGAACGGGTGCGCCGGGTCGACGGCGAGCGGGGTGAGGACCGGGAACACCCGGTCCTGGAAGAACCCGCTGGCCGCCTCCCGCTCGACCGGGGTGAGCTCGTTCCAGCGCAGCAGCTCGATGCCCTCCTTGGCCAGCGCCGGCAGCACGTCGTTCTGGAAGCAGGCCGCGTGCCGCTCCTGCAGCGCCCGGGACTCGGCCAGGATCGTCTCGAGCACCTCGCGGGGCAGCGCCCCGCTGGCCGCCCGGACGGCGATGCCGGTGGCGATCCGCCGCTTCAGACCGGCCACCCGGACCATGTAGAACTCGTCCAGGTTGCTGCCGAAGATGGCCAGGAACTTGGCCCGCTCGAGCAGCGGCAGGTCCGGGTCCTCGGCCAGCTCGAGCACCCGCTGGTTGAACGCCAGCCAGGACAGCTCGCGGTCGTAGAACCGGTTCTCGGGCAGATCGGGGATGCCGAGCGCCGCTCCGGCGGCGGCAGCCTCGGCGATCTCCTCGGCGGTGTCGAACGAACCGTCGGGCAGGTCGTCGCGGGCCTCGTCACGCACGATCTCGGCGATCTCGGACATGTCGCTCAGCGCGCTCACCCCGGGGTCCTCGTCCATCTGCCCATGGTGTCACTCCCTTCGACGTGTCAGGGTCAGGACGACGGATACGCCGTCCTGTCCCTGACAGGTCGACGGGGTCAGGCGCGGAACAGGACGTCGGTGTCCCAGTGGGTGAAGCCGAGGGCCGTGTACAGGCCGATGGCGGCGGCGTTGTCCGCGTCCACGTAGAGCATCGCCTCGGACAGGCCGAGCCCGCGCAGGTGCCGCAACCCGATCAGGGTGAGCGCGCGGCCCAGCCCGCCGCCGCGCTGCGAGGGGTGGACGCCGACCACATACACCTCGCCGATCGGCTCATGGCCGTGTCCGTCGTGGGTGTGCTCGGTGCCGCCGTGCACCTTGGTCCAGTGGAAGCCGACCAGCCGGCCGTCGGCGTCCGCGGCCAGGAAGAACCCGGCCGGGTCGAACCACGGCTCGGCCATCCGCAGGTGCAGGTCCGCCAGCATCCAGTCGGCCTGCTCGGGGTGACCGGCGAACGCCGCGTGGTTGAGCGCGACCCAGGCGTCGTCGTCCGCCCCCGGCACGAAGGTCCGGACGGAGAGGTGCTGCGGCAGCTGCGGCCGGGGCAGCCGGGCGAACAGCGAGCGGCGCATCTGCCATAGCGAGCGGGTGTGGGTGAAGCCGAGGCGGGCGGCCAGCGCGACGGCCCCGGCCTGGGTGCCGTGCGACCACAGCCGCAGCCGGCCGTCCGGGGACTCGGCTCGCAGGTGCTGGACGAGCAGCCGGCCCAGCCCGTGCCGGCGCAGCTCGGGGTCGACGACCAGCTCGGCGCTGGAGCCCTCGACGGCGTCGGTGACGTCGAGGTGGGCGTAGCCGGCCAGCCGGTCGCCGGGCAGGTAGAGCAGCAAGTTGCGGCCTGGGGCGTCGCCGCCGTGCCGCAGGTGCAGGGAGACGTGCTCGGACAGGGGACGCACGCCGTCCACCTCGGTGGCCCGCTCGACCAGCAGCGCGACCCGACGGATCTCCGCGGTGTCGAGCCGACCGACCACCTCGATGCGGGCGTCGGCCGGGTCGATGCGGTCGCTCACGCGAGGACGGGGCTGCGGTCCTCGGGGCGCGGCGGGAGCACGAAGCGGTAGCCGACGTTGCGCACGGTGCCGATCAGGGCCTCGTGCTCGGGGCCGAGCTTGGCCCGCAGCCGGCGCACGTGGACGTCGACCGTTCGGGTGCCGCCGTAGTAGTCGTAGCCCCAGACCTCCTGCAGCAGCTGGGCCCGGCTGAACACCCGGCCCGGGTGCTGGACCAGGAACTTCAGCAGCTCGAACTCCTTGAAGGTGAGGTCGAGCGTGCGACCCTTCACCTTCGCGCTGTACGCGCCCTCGTCGATGGCGACGTCACCACCGCGGATCTCGGCGGGGGCGTCGGAGTCGCCGTCGCGGGCCGCGGCCAGCCGGCCGATGGCCAGCCGGATCCGGGCCTCCACCTCGGCCGGGCCGGCCGTCTCCAGCAGGACGTCGTCGATCCCCCAGTCCTCGCTGACGGCGACCATCCCGCCCTCGGTGACCACGAGCACGACGGGGACGTCGACGCCGGTGGTGCGCAGCAGCCGGCACAGCCCGCGTATGTGCGGCAGGTCGCGGCGGCCGTCGACGAGCAGCAGGTCGCAGACCGGCGCGTCGATGAGGGCGGTGGCCTCGGCCGGGGCGATCCGGACCTGGTGCATGAGCAGCCCCAGCGCGGGCAGCACCTCGGACGACGGCTGCATCGTGCTGGTCAGCAGCAGCAGCTGGCTCACCGGCTGGCTCCTCTCGCTGGACCTGCTCCCAGAAAACGGCAAAGGACCCGGTGGAACGTCTGGCGACGGTGCCCGGATCCCTAGGGGAGAGGATAGCGGATGTGGATTCGTCGTCGTCCGGGGTCGCTGCCTCGTCCCATGATCGCCGTTTCCGGGAGGATCGGGCCGGTTTCGGGCGGCTTGCTGCCTTAGACGGCGATCACGGGCGGCGGTCGGCGGGCGGACGGCGGCCGGCCGAGCGGCGGACGCTGGTGGCCGCCGACGGGATCCGGGTGTCCGCGCTGCACTGGCCGCCGGCGGGTGCGCCGCCCGGTGCCGCGTCGTCGGCGCCCCCGACGGCGGTGGTGCTGGCGCACGGGTTCAGCGGGTCGTCGACCTCGCCGGGGCTGCTCCGGGTGGCCGACGTCCTGACCGGTGCGGGCGCCGGGGTGGTGGCGCTGGACTTCCGCGGGCACGGACGCTCCGGCGGCGCCTCGACGGTGGGGGACCTCGAGGTGCTCGACCTGGACGCCGCGGTGAGGTGGGCGCGGCTGCTGGGATACGCCCGGGTGGTGACCCTCGGGTTCTCGATGGGCGGCTCGGTCGTGGTACGGCACGCGGCGATGCTGCGTGGGGTGGACGCCGTGGTGTCGGTGAGCGGCCCGGCCCGCTGGTACTACCGGGGGACGCCGGCCATGCGGATGCTGCACCGGGTGGTGGAGCGGCCGTCCGGGCGGCTGGCGGCCCGGGTCGGGCTGCGCACCCGGATCGCCGCGGACGGCTGGGACCCGCTGCCGGCCGAGCCCCGGGCGCTGGCCGGGTCGATCGCGCCGGTGCCGCTGCTCGTCGTCCATGGCACCCATGACCGGTACTTCCCGCTCGACCACGCCGAGCAGCTGGCGGCGGCTGCGGGGCCGACCGCGCAGCTGTGGGTCGAGCCGGGGTTCGGACACGCCGAGAACGCGATCTCATCGGAGCTGACCGCGCGGATCTGGGCCTGGGCAGCGGGGGCCGTCGGTGGGCGATGATGGTCGGGTGAGCGTGACGCTGCGGTACTGGGCCGCCGCGAAGGAGGCGGCCGGGGTGGCCGAGGAGTCCTTCGCCGGCTGCGCGACGCTGGCCGACGTGGTTCGGGAGGCGGTCGCGCGGCGCGACGGCGACGAGCGGCTGGCCCGGGTGCTGGCGCGCTGCTCGTTCCTGGTCGACGGCGCGCCGGCCGGGGTTCGTCCGCAGACCGAGGTCCGGACGCCGGCCGGGTCGGTGGTCGAGGCGCTGCCGCCGTTCGCGGGCGGCTGATCGTCGATGGCATCGGCGCGCACGGGCGGGTCGGTGGCCCGCACGGTCGTCGTCGTCCTGCTGGTGCTCGGGGTGCTGGTGGTGGCGGCCGACCGGGGCGCCGCGGCGCTGGCCGGGTGGCGCGCGGGTGCGGCGCTGCAGTCGGCGCTTCACACGTCGTCCCGCCCGTCGGTGACGATCGCCGGGTTCCCGTTCGTCACCCAGGCGTTCAAGGGTGTCTACGACGAGGTGCGGATCTCGGCGGTGGACGTGCCCACCGCGACCGTGCCGGTGGCGTCGATGACGGCGACGCTGCACCAGGTGCGGCTGGAGGGCTCGTCGTCGGTGACCGCGGAGTCAGCCGTAGGGCTCGCGTTGCTGCACTGGGCGGACCTGGCCGCGGCCGCACCGGTGCCGGGTGTCGACTTGTCGGCGGGGCCGTCGCCGGACCAGGTCCGGGTCAGCCGGACGGTGACGGTGCTCGGGCTGGCCGTGCCGTTGTCCGGGCTGGCCACCGTGGCGGTCGTCGAGGGCGGGGTGAAGGTGTCAGCCGTGTCGGTGGACGTCGGTGGGGCCTCGCTGGGCTCGCTGCTGCCGGCTCAGCTGCTGGAGCTGCTGACGTTCACGGTGCCGGTGTCCGGGCTGCCGGGCGGGGTCCGGCTGACGTCGGTGTCGTCGTCCGAGCCGGGCCTCGAGCTCATGCTCACCGGCACCAACGTCACCTTCTCCTCCTGACCCCTTTGCGGTGTGAAGGGGCCGGGGCGCGCACGTGTGCGCACCCCGGCCCCCGGCCTGCCGCTGACTTCTAGTGGAACGACGAGCCGACGCTCACCTTGGTGATCGTCGTGCCCCAGTTGGCCAGGTAGTTGCCGTCCGGGAAGCCCCATCCGAAGGTGCCGGGGATGTCTTCCGCGGCGACCCAGATGTCACCGGTCCGACAGTCCGGCACGGCCGCTGAGTAGTCACCCCAGCGCTCGACGCCGCTGCCACCGTAAGGCCTGGTACCCGGTGAACCCGTCGGCCGGTGCGGCTCCGCCGCCCGTGATCCGGACCGGGCCGGTCGTGCCACCCGATCCGATGCGCACGTAGGCGCTGGACGGGTAGTAGCCCGTTCCGGACGGCGAGAACGTCATGGCGCCGGTGCCGCTGGAGTTCATCGCGATGGACGGGAAGAACACGCTCTGGTTGTTCACCGCGACGTAGCCCTGGTTGGACATCGTGCCCTTCTTGGCGTCGACCGAGAACCAGGCGATCCCCGTCTGCGTAGGACCGTTGCTGGTCTTCACGACCGTGTTGACCGCGCCCCACAGCGTCCCGCCCTGCAGGATGACCTGGTTCATCCGATCGTCGTTGGAGTTGAGCAGGTTCTCGCGCTCCGTGAGCAGGTCAGCCAGCGGAGTCGAGCCGGACTTCTGCATCACCGCCGGCGGCTGGCCGTACACCTCGGAGACGATGACCGGTCGGCGTCTCCAGGGTCACGTTCGGCGTCGAGGTCGCCAGGGACTTCGTGTTCGTCAGCCGCCACTCGGCGACCCGGTTGTCCAGGGTGGCGTTGAAGTCCAGCGCCGACAGGAAGTACGCGGTTGCGTTGTTGTCGGCGGACCAGTCACTGGAGGTCGGTGAGGTGGCCGGCTGAAGCGAGTACGCCGGACCCTCGGCCAGGGCGATAGGACTGCCGTAGATGGCCTGCATCGTGAAGGTGCCGTTCTCCAGGGCGGCCTTGTGCAGCGTGTAGATCTGCGCACCGGTGAACTCCGGGCCGTCGAGGCTGAGCTCGTTGGTGGTTACGTAGGAGCCGTACCGGTCCGCACCGACCAGCGGCTGGTCACCCAGGCATGGGCAGCCGGGGTGGTTCGGCAACAGTTGCGAGGACGCCGGCGAGCTCGGCAGGATGCCCACGCCGGGCTAGTCCGCGGTGCCGTCGTTCGTGGTGTCGATCGTGTAGAAGTGCCAGGACGCAGCGTCGGTGGTCGGCGTCGACGACTTGCTGACGGCGATGTACGTCGCCGTGCGGGGCCCGAACGCGCCGGTCGCGGGGTTCTGGTCGTTCTCCAGGATGGTCATGAAGAAGCGGTGGGTGCCCGGGTCGAAGTGGCAGTTCGGGTCTGAGAGGAACTGTCCGTACGTCACCGGCGTGGTCTCGGTCGCCCGGATGATCTGCGACTCACCGGTGAAGAACCTGGTCAGCGAGATCGGATCGGAGGCGCCGGTTGCGGTGTGGATGCGGAAGACGTCGTTGACCGCCTCGACCACGGTGCCGCTACCGACACACAGGGCCTGGTCGGGGGGCTCGACGAAGAACTGGTTGCCGTCGTCGGCGGTCCGCTGGCCCTTCAGGGTGAGCCCGGTGATGGTCGACGTCGCGTCGGAGCCGGCGACCGACAGGCAGGTCGGCCGGGGCACGTGCGACGAGGGCACCTGCGCGGCGCTCATCGAGCTGGGGATGTCGCGGTTGACGGCGTCCGCCTCGGGGTGTTCGGGAACTCCTAGCCTCCCGTACCCGGAGGGGCGATGGCCGCACCGGCGCTGGTGGCGCTGGCGAGGGCGAGCAGGACGGCGGCGCCGACAGCGACAGCCCCGCCATGGCGAGCGCGGATCACGAGTGTCCCCTCAGGGGCGCTCTTCGTCGGTGAATACCGGGGCGCCTCGCCGCGACGCTAACCCTTCTCTCGCAGGTGGCCATACCCCCGGATCGCTTTGTCCTGCAGCAGTTTCCGGTTGATTGCGTTCAGTGATCAACCGGTTCGATTACCGCACCAAGCGCTCCGTAGACAGTCAGTGAAGGTCCTCCATCGGCAGCAGGGGGAGGGTGGCTAGAGTGGTTGCCATGTTGGAGGGCTTCTTCACCGGGCTGCTGATCGTCGTCGCCGCGCTCATCACGTGGTTCGCGGTGTACGTCGTCTACAAGCTGTTCCAGGGCCAGGACTGACGGGCTGACCGGCGTGCAGATCACCCCCGACCTGCCGCCCGAGCTCGTCGCGCTGGCCTGGCTGATCGGCCGCTGGGAGGGCGCTGGCGTCGGCGGCTACCCGACGATCGACAGCTTCCAGTTCGGGCAGGAGGTCACCTTCGGCCACGTCGGCAAGCCGTTCCTCGCCTACTTCTCGCGCAGCTGGATCCTGGACGACGACGGCAACAAGCTGCGCCCCGGCGCCGCCGAGACCGGCTACTGGCGCCCCCAGCCGGACGGCACCCTCGAGGTCACCATGGCCCACCCCACCGGCTTCGCCGAGCTGTGGATCGGGCACATCGGCGGCGCGAAGGTCGAGATTTCCACCGACGTGGTCGTCCGCACCGCCACCGCCAAGGAGTACACGGCCGGCCACCGCCTGTACGGCCTGGTCGAGGGCGAGCTGATGTGGGCCTACGACATGGCCGCGATGGGACAGCCGCTGCAGGCCCACCTGTCCGCGCGGCTCAAGCGGGTCGAGTAGCCGGGTGCCCGCGGACGACGACCACGACGACGAGTTGCAGTCGCGGCTGCATGAGCGCGGACTGCGGCTGACCCCGCAGCGCCAGCTGGTCCTCGAGGCGGTCGAGCGGCTCGGCCACGCCACCCCCGAGGCGATCTGCGCCGAGGTGCAGAAGTCGGCCAGCGGGGTCAACCTGTCCACGGTCTACCGGACGCTCGAGGTCCTCGAGGACGTCGGCCTGGTCCGCCACGCCCACCTCGGATCCGGCCCGCCGGCCTACCATGCGGCGCACGACCACGCCCACCTCCATCTGGTCTGCACCGTCTGCGGCGCGGTCCAGGAGGCCGACATCGCGCTGGCCGACGAGCTGGTGGGAAGGTTAGCGCAGCGCTACGCGTTCACCACGGACGTGGAGCACATGGCAATCACCGGGCACTGCGCCCAGTGCGCGGCCGCAGCGCTTACCCGCACGGGGCCGCACCAGTGAGCGGCGTGCGCGCGGCCGCGGTCCCGGTCGAGTCCGGCCCGGACGCCGGCGCGCCCTGGCACTACGGCGACCCCTACGCCGAGCAGCGCGCCCTCGAGACGGGCGCCGCGCTCGTCGACCTCAGCCACCGCCCGGTCATCGCCGTCTCCGGTCCCGACCGCCTCACCTGGCTGCACTCGCTGACCTCGCAGCACCTCACCGCGCTGCCACCGCGCACCTGGACCCAGGCGCTGATCCTGTCACCGAACGGCCACGTCGAGCACCACCTCACCCTGGTGGACGACGGCACGACCGTGCTGGCCCACGTCGAGCCCGGTAGCCAGGACGCCCTGCTCGAGTACCTCGCCACGATGGTCTTCTGGTCGCAGGTCACCATCACGGACGTGACTGCCGACTGGGCGGTCGTGCGCGGCGCGGACGGCGACCGGCTGGTGCCCCGCCCCGACCTCGAGTCGGTGCTCGACTCCGCCCCCGGCGTGGCAGGCCTGTGGGCTGCGGAGGCGCTGCGCGTCGCCGCCCGAATCCCCAGGCTGGGTTTCGAGACCGACCACCGCACCATCCCGGCCGAGGTCGGCTGGATCGACGTCGCCGTCCACCTGGACAAGGGCTGCTACCGCGGTCAGGAGACCGTGGCCCGGGTGCACAACCTCGGCCGCCCGCCGCGACGGATGGTGCTGCTGCACCTCGACGGCTCGGACGCCTCGCTGCCCGAGCACGGCGACCCACTGGCGATCGCCTCCGAGGGCGCTGACTCGCGGTCGGTCGGTTTCGTGGGGACGGCGGCGCGGCACTACGAGCTGGGCCCGATCGCGCTGGCGCTGGTGAAGCACTCGGTGCCGGACGACGCGGCGCTGCTGGCCGGCGGGATCCCGGCCGCCCAGGACTGAGCACGGCCAAACGCCTCCGCGAGTGGACTCCAGGAGAGCGTTATGGCCCCTCGAGGCCCTCCTAACGCTCCCCCAGCGTCCACTCGCGGAGGCGCTGGCGGTCAGCGGCTAGTGGTCAGCCGCGGCCGTGGCCGTGCGACCGGTCACCCGAGTGACCGTTGCCGTTGCCGTTGCCGTTCCCGTTGCCGTTGCCGGTGCGGTTGTGGTGCTCCTGCTCCGGCTCGGTGACCGGAGTCGTGGGAGTGGTGGTGGTCGTGCCGGTCGCCGTGGTGCCCGGCGTCGCCGTCGAGCCCGGGGTCGGCCAGACGCTGGGGACGCCGTGGTTCTCGATCACGACCTGGCAGAACTCGACCACGGTCAGCCCCTTGGACTGGGCGGCGGCCTTGAGGTTCGCGTAGGCGACCGACGGGTTGTCGTCCTTGCGGCCGTCCTGGTCCTCGCGGCCGGTCGTGGTCGTCGTCCCGCTGGTCGTGGTGGTGCCGGTCGTGGTGGTGCCGGTCGTGGTCGCAGTCGTGGTGCCCGTGGAGGTCCCGGTCGTCGTCCCACTCGGGGCGGGCGGCGCGGACTCGGACGCCTCGTGGCCCCACAGCTTGTCGCCGAACGCGTGGCACAGCCCGAACGCGGCCGGGCCGAGCGGATCGGGCCCCGTGGTCGGGACGAGCGTCGCGTCGGTGGTGGGCGTCGTGGTGCCGGTCGTCGGCGGAGTCGTGGTGCCGGTGGTCGCGCTCGACTCCGACTCCTTGGGCTCCGCCGTCTGCGAGCTGGACTCGGTGGCGTGCGGCTCGCTGGACTCCGACGCGGTGGAGACCGAGCTGGACGCGCCGAGGAAGTGGGCGACGTCCTGCAGCGGGCCGGGCATCGTGCCGGTTGCGGCGGCGGCGACGCCGCCTAGGGCGAGTGAGCCGACGACGGCCGCGACTCCGGCCTTGGCGCCGTAGCGGAGGCAGACGATGCGGCGCCAGGGGCTGTCGGGTTCGAGCACGGCGATCTCCTTCGGGAAGTGAGGGGTCGGACGCAGTGGACATCGCTGGGCGCGCCGGTTTGGTTACGCGTTGGCGCCAGATACCGGCTGGATTCACCCGTTCGGCGCAGCCCGCCCCGCGAGTGGAGCGCCGGTGCGCGTTGTCGGCGTCCGGGCGGCCCATAACCCGCACTGAGCCTCCCCTCGAAGGCTGCGACGAAAGGGTCGACAGCGGCGCCCCGCAGTGCTTCGCTAGCGAGCATTCGCCGACGCGGGAGGCGCGCCATGGAGTTCACGCGGAGAACGTTCCTCAAGGGCGCGATCGGGGCGGCCGGAGCCGCGGGGGTGGGCGGGCTGACCACCGGCACCGCGGCCGCCGACGGTGGCCATGGCGGCAACAACGGGCACGGCGGCTGGCCGGACGGCGACGGCACGACCCTCGACCGGACCATCGTGCGAGGGCCGCAGGGGGCCGGCGGGTACACGCCACTGACCTCCGCCGAGGGCGAGCCCTACCTCGTGCGCGGCGAGCTGGCCGGCCTGTCGATGAGCACGGCAGCCGAGCGGCGGCTGCGCGACCGGAAGGTGCTGGCCTCGTTCGCGCAGCTGACCGACATCCACGTGATGGACGTCCAGTCGCCCCTGCGCTTCGAGTACTTCGACGTCTACGGCGGCGTAGTGTCCGATCTCACCAGCGCCTACCGGCCGCAGGAGCTGCTCAGCGCCCAGGTCAGTGACGCGATGGTGCGGCAGCTGCGCAAGGTGCGCCGCGGCCCGGCCACCGGCAGCCCGCTGCAGTTCACCGTCGTCACCGGCGACAACACCGACAACTGCCAGCACAACGAGCTGCGCTGGTACATCGACCTGCTGGACGGCGCGCACGTGACGCCGGACTCCGGCGACCTCACCAAGTTCGAGGGCGTCATGGACGACGTGATGCCCGCGGACCCGTCCTACCCGTACTACTGGCACCCGGAGTCGGGCGTCGGGGCGCCCAGCGCGACGTATGGGTTCCCC
>DATCDE010000298.1 GCA_036510875.1 Actinomycetes bacterium | reverse complement strand
CGGTGGCCGCCGGACGGGAGGACGTGACGTGCCGCAGCTGGGCCAGCTGCAGCCGGGCGTCGAAGGGGTCCTGGCCGGTGTGCAGCATCGAGGTCATCCACCAGGAGAAGTGGGTGGCCTGCCAGACCCGTCGCAGGCAGGTGTCCGAGTAGGAGTCGGCCAGCCGCTCGTCGCCTTCCACCAGCCAGGCCGCCAGGGCCTGCGCCAGCACGACGACGTCGGCGGCCGCGAGGTTGAGCCCCTTGGCCCCGGTCGGCGGCACGATGTGCGCGGCGTCCCCGGCCAGGAACAGGCGGCCGTGACGCATCGGGGCCGCCACGAAGCTGCGCATCGGCGTGATGCCCTTCTCCCGGATCGGCCCCTCGTGCAGCGTCCAGCCGGGCAGCCCCAGCCGGGTCTGCAGGGCCGCCCAGATCCGCTCGTCCGACCAGTCAGCGATGTCCTCCTCCGGGCGCACCTGCACGTACAGCCGGCTCACCTCGGGGGTCCGCACACTGTGCAGTGCGAAGCCGTCCGGGTGGTGGGCGTAGATCAGCTCGTCGGTGCTCGGCGCGACGTCGGCGAGGACGCCCAGCCAGGCGAACGGGTAGACCCGCTCGGACACCGTGAGCAGCCCGGCCGGCACGGCGGCCCGGCTCGGCCCGTGGAACCCGTCACAGCCCACGATCACGTCGCAGACCAGCTCGCGCTGCTCGCCGTCCGCCGAGCGGTAGGTCATCCGCGGCTCGTCGGCGGTGAGGTCGTGGACGGCGGTCCCGCTGACCTCGAACTCCAGCGCCAGACCGGCGGCCAGCCGGGCTGCGACGAGGTCCTTGACCACCTCCGTCTGGGCCCAGACCCACACGCTGCGGCCGGCGAGGTCGTGGAAGTCGATGTGGTGCCGCTCCCCGTCGAACTGCAGGTAGATCCCGCCGTGCTCGATCCCCTCGGTGTCCATTCGGTCGGCCAGCCCGAGCTCGCGCAGCAGGCTGGCGACGTCGTGCTCGAGCACGCCGGCGCGCTGACGGGCCTCCACATACTCGCGGCTGCGGTTCTCGAGGACGACGGCGTCCACGCCCGACCGGGCCAGCAGCTGCCCGAGCAGCAGCCCGGCCGGGCCGGCACCGATGATCCCGACCTGGGTCCTGGTCACGCGCGCGGTCATGACGGCATCCCTAGCACGGGCTAGAGGACGTCGCCCGCAGAGGACGCCGCGAGCGCCTCCTCGACCTGGTCGAGCTCGAACCGCTGGACCAGGCGGTCGAACGGGAAGCGGCCCTGCGTGTACAGGTCGATCAGGCTCCCGATCAGGGTGGTGCTGCGCCCGCCGCCGCCGAGCAGGCCGACGATCCGCTTGCCCCACAGGGTGGTCAGGTGGTCCAGGCTGAGCTCCGCCCCTGGGGGGCACCGCCGATGAGCAGGCAGGTCCCCAGCATCCCTACCGAGTCGGCGGCCTGCCGCAGCACCGCCATGTTCCCGGTGCACTCGACCGAGAAGTCCGCGGGGCCGGCGCAGATGTCCCGGACGGCGGCCACCGGGTCGTCGATCCGGGCGTTGACCGTGGGGGTGGCTCCGAGCTTGGTGGCCATACCGCAGCCGACTGCCGTGCAGGTCCACCGCGATGATCCGGGTGGCCGGCGTGCAGCGATCGTTCGGCCACAGGCAGTTGACCTTCTTGTTTCGACGGCTCGATCCGCTGACCTTCTTGTTTCGACGGCTCGATCCGCTCCCACATCGGGAAGAAGCACTCGCTGAACTGGTCCATCCCGAAGAAGGACAGCGTCGTGTACTTGCAGGCCTGCCCCTCCTTGGCGCCACGGCCGAAGTACCAGGCTTCCCAGGGGGCGATCGTCGAGACGTTGGGCATCCCGTTGACCTCGCACTGGTCGGCCACCGGGTTGGTGACGTCCGGCGTCGAGGAGGCGACGACGAGGTCGACCTGGTCGTTGTTGATCAGCTCCTTGGTGACGTCGGTGGCCCGGGTCGCGCTGGACTGGGAGTCCTTCACGACGATCTCGATCGTCCGCTTCTTGCCACCGGCGGTGAAGCCCTTGGCAAGCGAGTCCTGCAC
>DATCDE010000297.1 GCA_036510875.1 Actinomycetes bacterium | reverse complement strand
TGGCGGTCGTGGGGATCGCCCTGCTGGTGCCGGCGCTGCACCGGCTGCTTCCGCGGGGGACGGTCCGGTTCGCCGCGGGGCTGCCCGCGACGATCGGGATGCGCGGGCTGCTGGCCGGGGCGTTCTTCGGTGCGGAAGCTTTCGTGCCGCTCATGCTGGTCTCCAAGCGGGGGATGTCCACCACCATGGCCGGGCTGTCCCTCACCGGCGGCGCGCTGGGCTGGGCCACCGGCTCCTGGTTCCAGGGGCATTCGGGCAGCGAGTGGCCGCGGCACCGGCTGGTCCGGCTGGGCTGCGTGGCCGTGGCCCTCGGGGTGGGGACGGTCGTCCTGGTCCTCGTGCCGGCCGTGCCGCCGGGACTGAGCGCTGCCGCCTGGGTGGTGGGCGGCCTGGGCATGGGGGTGGCCATGGCCTCAGTGTCGGTGCTGCTCCTCGAGCTGTCTCCGCCGCAGGAGCAGGGGGCGAACTCGGCGGCGCTCCAGCTGTCCGACGCGCTCGGCGGCGTCCTGGCCATCGGGTTCGCCGGGTCGGTCTACGCCTACGCGCACGCCCGGCCCGGGCCGGACACCGTGGCGTTCGGGGTGATCTTCGCCTCGATGGCGGCGCTGGCCCTGGCCGGCAGCCTGCTCGCGGCGCGGCTGCGGCCGACACACCGAGCCACGCCGACGGGCGCGGCGGTCGGGGGCTCCGCCTCGTAAGGTCGTGCCTGCATGAGTACCTCGGCCGCCTCCCACCTGCCCCCGGCCTTCCCGGACCGGGCGCCCTGGGGCACCGCCGCGGCGCTGCGCGGCTGGCAGCAGGCGGCCTTGGACGCCTACCTGCGGGGGCTGCCCCGGGACTTCCTCACGGTGGCCACCCCCGGCGCCGGCAAGACCACGTTCGCGCTGCGGGTGGCCACCGAGCTGCTCGACCGCCGGCTGGTCCAGGCGGTGACGGTGGTGGCCCCGACCGAGCACCTCAAGCGGCAGTGGGCCGAGGCGGCGGAGCGGGTGGGGCTCTCCCTCGACCCCGAGTTCCGCAACGCCCACGGCGCGGCCTCGCGCGCCTTCACCGGGGTCGCTGTCACCTACGCCCAGGTGGCCGCGCACCCGATGCTGCACCGTCGGCGCACCGAGGACCGGCGCACGCTGGTGATCCTGGACGAGGTGCACCACGCGGGCGACTCCCGGTCCTGGGGGGACGGCGTCCGCGAGGCGTTCGAGCCCGCGGCCCGCCGGCTGGCGCTGACTGGGACCCCGTTCCGGTCCGACGTGAACCCGATCCCGTTCGTCGGCTACGCCCCGGACGCCGAGGGGCTGCCGCGCAGCGTCGCCGACCACTCCTACGGCTACAGCGAGGCGCTGCGCGACGGCGTCGTCCGCCCGGTGATCTTCCTGGCGTACACCGGGTCGATGCGCTGGCGCACCAAGGCGGGCGACGAGGTGACCGCGACGCTCGGCGAGCCGCTGACCCGCGACCTGACCGCGCCGGCCTGGCGGACGGCGCTGGACCCGTCCGGCGACTGGATCCCGCGGGTGCTCGCCGCGGCGGACCGCCGCCTGGACGAGGTGCGCCGGCACGTCCCGGACGCCGCGGGCCTGGTCATCGCCACCGACCACGCGTCCGCCCGTGCCTACGCACGGCTGCTCGCCGAGCTGACCGGCCGACGTCCGGTCCTGGTGCTGTCCGACGACCCGGGGGCGAGCAGGCGCATCGGGCAGTTCGCCACCGGGGACGAGCGCTGGATGGTCGCCGTCCGGATGGTGTCCGAGGGCGTGGACGTGCCCCGGCTCGCGGTGGGGGTCTACGCGACGAGCACGGCCACCCCGCTATACTTCGCCCAGGCCGTGGGCCGGTTCGTCCGGGCCCGTCGGCGCGGCGAGACGGCGTCGGTCTTCCTGCCCTCGGTGCCCTCACTGCTCAGCCTGGCCGCGGAGCTGGAGGTCCAGCGCGACCACGTGCTCGGCCGGCCGGCCACGGCGGACGACGACCTGTGGGCGCCCGAGCAGGCGCTGCTGGCCGCCGCTGCGGCCACCGCGACGGAGCCCGGGCTGCCGCCCGAGGGGTCCTTCGAGGCGCTGGAGTCGGAGGCCACCTTCGACCGGGCGCTGTTCGACGGGGACGAGTTCGCCTCGACGCCGGGCCTTGGCAGTCCGGAGGAGGAGGACTTCCTGGGGCTGCCGGGGCTGCTCGAGCCGGACCAGGTCGCCCTGCTGCTGCGCAAGCGCCAGGCGGAGCGGCGGGAGCCGCGTGCCGTTGCGCCGGCCCCGGTGCCGGACGCGTCGATGCGCGCCGACCTCGTCGCGGCGCGCAAGGAGCTCAACGCGCTGGTCGGGGCCTGGCACCACCGGAGCGGGCAGCCGCACGGTGCCATCCACGCCGAGCTGCGGCGGGTC
>DATCDE010000296.1 GCA_036510875.1 Actinomycetes bacterium | reverse complement strand
GTCGCGACGGCGGCCTGGTTCGGCGGGCACGCGATCGGGACCCGCCTGGCCGGACGGCGCAGCCAGGCGCTGCGCGCGTTCCTGGACGACCCGCTGCGCGGCTGAGCCGATCCGGCGCAGAGACGGCCGGGCTGCCTCCGGGTCCTGGCGGATTACCTGCTGCCAGGTGCCGGCTTCGCCGTGGTCGGGGGCACGAGGACGAGTGGCTGACGCCACAGCGACGGCGGCGGCCCGGTCAGGCCCCGCAGCTGGGCCACGGTGGTGGCGGTGCGCCGCAGGATGGTCAGCGCGGCCATCGTCAGCAGCACCGCGACGGGCAGCTCGACCAGGATCGCCGACGTCAACGCCCCGACCTGCTCCGAGGTGTGCCACGACAGGGACACGTCGAACCAGGCATCGGTGACGACCAGCGTGGCCGAGACCGCCAGCCCGAGCAGCGCCACCTGGCGCCGCCGCCACGCCAGCCAGGCCGTGAGCCCTAGGGAGGCGGCCAGCGCCACGTCGAAGCCGACCCACGCGGTGCTCCAGGCACCGCCGGACTCCGTCGGAGGCAGCGTCAACGACAGGTAGACGACCCAGGGCAGCAGGACGGCCGCGCCGACCGCCGTGGTGACCAGCACCACGCGCCGCAGCCGCGTCTCGTGCGGGCCGGGTACCGGCCGGTCGAGCAGCTCGTCGAGGAGGCGGGCCAGCTCGGCCCGCTCCTCACCCGTCCAGCCCCGTACCTCTTCCCGCGTGGGGACCGCCATGGAGCTCCCTCCCGCGTGGTCGCTCGGAGTGTCCGAATCCGAAGCTCACCGTGGATGGCCGCGCAGCGGCTCGGGGATGGTCGCGGCGATGGCCACGACCGCGAGCGCGAGGACGACGGTCAGGGTCACTCCGCCGTCGAAGCTGCCCTGCGCGTTCTTCAGCAGGCCCATCACTGCGACGATCGCGGCGCCCCCGAGGTTGCCCGCCATGAGCATGACCCCGACGGCGGTGCTCGCGACCTGCGGGCCCATGGTCGGCTCCTCCGAGGCGATGGCGATCGACACCGGCAGGGCGGCGAGCATGAAGAAGCCGAAGACGGCGGCGGCCGCCACCAGGGCGACCATCGAGCTGAGGTGGCCGAGCAGCCACAGGCAGGGGGCGGCCACCAGGCCCGCCGCCAGCAGGAACGGCTTGCGCCGCCGGACCCGGTCGCTGAGCGCGCCCAGCGCGACCGACCCGGCCATCCCGGCGATGGTGATCACGCCGGCGACGAGCCCCGCACCGGTCGCGTCGATGCCCTTCGGCTTGAGCATCTCCTCCAGCCAGGTGGTGACGCCCAGGTACAGGCCGAAGCCGAGGAACAGCGCGGCGGACAGCTTCCACTGCGCCGACGACCGCAGCACCCGGGTGATCGCCTGCCGGACGGTCAGCTCCACGGAGGTCGCCAGCCGGTCCGGCACCCGGCGCGGCGCCAGCAGCCAGAACACCGCCAGGGCGACCACGGACAGCACCGCGTACACGACCTGCGATCCGCGCACCCCGACGGCGGACACCAGCGGGGGAGTGGCGATCAGGCCCACCGTGATGCCCAGGAAGATCGCCATCGTGCCCAGCCCGGTCGCGGTGGCGGTCTCCTCGTCCGGGAAGTGCCGGTTGACCAGGTCCGCCACCGCGTTGATCAGGAACGGCTGGGGGATCAGCAGCCCGATCGTCAGCAGCAGCAGCATCGGGAAGCTCGGCGCCAGCGGCCGCAGGAACGCGAACACGACTGTCGCCGCGCCGGCCCACAGCAGCGGCGTCCGGTAGCCGAACCGGTCGGCCACCGCCCCGCCGGGGATCGAGAACACCGCCGAGCAGATCGGCCCCACCGAGACCAGCAGACCGATGGTCAGCTCGGTGGTGTGGTACGCCGTCGCGGCGTCGGCCGTCACGGACGCGAAGGAGATCCACAGGACGTGACTGGTGGCCACCAGCAGCACATAGGCAGCCAGAACCCGCCACGACCCGGCCCGGGCGTGAGCTACCTCGACGGTTGCTGGGGTCTTCATGGGGGCATCCCCGCTCATCACCGCTCCAGGGCCTCGGTCCGCTCGCGTTGTGGTCGGCCGGAGACTACTCGCTGCGCAGCCGTGCGAGACTCGAATCAGGGCCACCTCTTCGTTGGCGGTCCTACTCGAAACGAGGATCGCCGTGCCGTGGACCGAAGCCGACCTGCCCGACCGCACCGGTCGGCGGGCCGTCGTGACCGGGGCCAACTCCGGCCTGGGCTTCGAGACGGCGCGGGCGCTGGCCCAGCACGGCGCGTCGGTCACCCTGGCGGTGCGGTCCGTGCCGAGGGGCCGCGACGCCGCCGACCGGGTCCGGGCCCTGGCGCCGTCGGCGATCGTCACCGTCGAGGAGCTCGACCTGGCCGACCTGGGGTCGGTCCGGGCGTTCGCGCAGCGCTGGACGGCGGCGAACCCGGACGGGCTGCACCTGCTGGTCAACAACGCCGGCGTGATGGCCATCCCGCGCCGGCAGACGGCGGACGGCTTCGAGATGCAGCTGGGCACCAACCACCTGGGGCACTTCGCGCTGACCGGCCTGCTCCTCGCGGCCCTCGCGGCCGTTCCCGAGGCGCGCGTGGTGACGGTGAGCAGCGCCGCGCACCGCTTCGGCCGGATGGACTTCGACGACCTGATGGGTACCCGGCGTTACAGCGCGTGGCGGGCCTACGGCCAGAGCAAGCTGGCCAACCTGCTGTTCACCAGCGAGCTCCAGCGGCGCCTGCAGCGCGCCGGCCTTCCGATCAAGGCCATGGCCGCCCACCCGGGCTACGCGGCGACCAACCTGCAGGGGGTGGCGCCGTCGATGCGCGGCAGCTCGATCGGCGAGCGGGTCACCGAGTGGGGCAACCGGCTGCTCGCCCAGCCCGCGAGCATGGGGGCGCTGCCCACGCTGTACGCGGCGACGGTGCCGAACCTCCCCGGTGACACCTTCGTCGGTCCCGACGGGTGGCTGGGTCAGCGCGGGCACCCCCGGGTGGTCGGGCGCAGCCGCGCCGCCCGGAGCCGCGCCGACGCCGAGCGGCTGTGGCGGGTGAGCGAGGGGCTCACCGGCGTCCACCCGCTGCGGGAGTAGTG
>DATCDE010000295.1 GCA_036510875.1 Actinomycetes bacterium | reverse complement strand
CCCGCCACAGCTCGGACACTGTGGCCGGCGCACTCTTCGTCACCCGCCCAGGGTACGAGCGAGCAGGGCCAGCTGCACCGACGGACCGAGACCGGGCACCGGGAGAACAGTCGCGCGGCTGGCACTGGGCCGAGATGACCTGGGCCCTCAGCACCGATCGCCATCAGGCACATCGGGGCGGGGCGGCGGTGCCGACCTTGGGCGAGGTTTCGGAGTGCCCTGTTCCCTATTGCGAGCGGAGTACCGTCCACTCATCAGCAGCGACTCGCCCTCTCGCATCCTGACGGCCCTGCGGCGCTTCGGTCACTGGTTCGCACACCTGATGGACGATCGAGAGCCTTCGCGCAGGACGGATCCGATCATCCGTGACCAGGAAGGCGAGGTGAAGATGAACATTCCCCCCCCACCATGAGGGCACGCTCTAGCCCGACCCGCCCGTGATCGGCACATCGCGTGCACTCTCAGCGGCAAGCCACGTACCTAGGGGTGAAGGTCAGTAGTGCGTTAGCAGCGTGGTGGCCGTAGATTCCCAGGATGGGCCTGGAATGGGAGCAGGTGGTCATGGACGCCGCGGACCCGGTGATGTTGGGCCGGTGGTGGGCTAACGCGCTCGGATGGGTCGTGCTGAATGACGCGCCGGATGAGTTCGAGATACGGCCCACGGCGGATCGGCTGCCCGGACTGATCTTCGAACCAGTCGGAGAGGCGAAGGGCGGCAAGAACCGTCTCCACTTGGACTTTCGGCCTGACGACCAGCAGGCCGAAGTCGCGCGCCTCCTGGGCCTCGGCGCTCGGCATGCGGACGTAGGCCAAGGGCAGCAATCCTGGGTCGTGCTGGCAGATCCCGAAGGCAACGAGTTCTGTGTGCTGTCAACCAAACGCACTTAGCCGCCTCGCTGAAACGGCACGTCGGTGCGGGTGGCTACGGCCTACCCTGCCGCTATGGCCTTCCACGCCGCCGTCATCATGGGCTGCCCATCGGGATCGCCTGACTGCAACGAGCCGCCCCCTCTCGACGGCTGGATCACCTTCTGGACACCCATCCTCGTCGTCGGCCTAGCGCTGATCTTGCTGATCGCCAGCGTCGCTGTGTACCGAAGGCATCAGCGGAATCGCAACCAGCCCGACCGGCCGGGCCGCGGTCATAACCGGGCACATCGGTGCGATGACTGGTCAGGTTGTGGATACGGGGGGACGCCCGCTGCCTCGTGGTAGATCGACCCGGGAGACTCCATGTCCGGGGAACTTCACCGGGACCGCCAGTAGAAGCTTCTCGTTGCCGCAGCGTCGGCAGAACTCAAGCGACTCCGGAGCGTCGCCATCGTCCTGCCGACGCCAGTCGTGGCCGAGCACTCGGCACTGCCAAGGCAGCCTCACGCTCCGAGCATCCGCCCCCCCGGCGCGTCCGCAAGGGACCAAGGCCAAGCGCACAACCCGCGCCTACTGCCGGATCCCGGCATCGGACGATGCGCCCGTGATCGGCATTCATGAACGGGGCTTGTTCGTCAAGCTTTCGTTGAGCGGGATCGGTTGGTTGTGGGGCGGCGTTGTCTGCGGGGCGGGTCAACAGGCAGCGCGCGCAGCCGGTGAGGGCCGGTCGGGAGCGGTGTTGAGCCGTCTCGTGGGCGACGCAGATCGTGCTGCCGGCGCCGTCGGCTGTTCGGTTGTGGTGTCGGCTTCAGCTCAAGAGTCGCGAGCGACGGCAGCCAGGGCTGCCAGGCATTCCTTCGCGTGCGGTGACTGCATGAAGCCGTCGGGAGCCCTGGGGGTCCAGGGTCGTGGGGCCATTCACTTCCTCGACCGCACCGGCTGGTGGGTCATGCCGTTCCCCGGCCCGCACGAAGACTGCTGTGTCACGCCGCCTCGGCGCGGGTGAGGAACCGCGCTTGGCCGTCGTGCAGTGTGTAGTAGACCGCCTCGAGCATCCGCCGGGCCGCCGCGGTCTTCGCGATGTTGCGGGCACCGGTGCCGCGGCGGGCGATGATGTCGTCCTTGACCTGCTTCACCGCGGGCTCACAATTGCGTTGGATGGCCTCGACGGCTGCCCACCGGACCAGCTTGCAGCCTTCCTTGCTGATGTGACCTCGGCGCACGGTCCGGTCGGACTCGTAGTGGCGCGGAGTGATCCCGGCCCAGCAGCACAACGCCGCCGCGGTGTCGAACCGGGTGATGTCACCGATCTCGGCGACGAAGATCGCCGCCAGCACCGGACCGATCCCCTTCAGGCCCAACAGCTTGCAGTAGCCCGGGTGATGACGCAGCCTGTCAGCGAGCTCGTGTTCGCATGCGTCGATCTCCTGGGCCAGCATCAGCATCAGACGTCGCTGGGCTGCCAGCCGGATCGCATAGGTGCCCGGGAGCTGCAACGCCGCGAGAATCTCGGTCGCAGCATCACCGTCCAGGTCGGTGACAGCCAACCGGATGCCGTGCTTGGCCAGCAGCGCCCGGACCCCGGCCTTGACCGCGGTCGAGGTCTTCACCAGCTGCTGGCGATGCCGCACCAGCTCGCGCAGTTCGCGCAACTCTGGCGGGGCGATATACGCCTCCGGCAGCGACCCCAGTCGCAGCAGGTTCGCCAGCTCATAGGCGTCGCGCGGGTCAGTCTTCACACGCTTACGAGATCGCATCGCCTTCATGCCATAGGGGTGTGCCAGATGCACCTCGAACTTCGCCGCCTGCAAAGCATCAACCGCCCAGTACCAGCCGTAGGTCGCTTCGATCGCCACCGGCGCCCCCCGGCCGGCCTTGCGGCACTCACGCACCAAGGCCTCCGGGTCGTTGTCGATCCGGACCCAGCCGCACTCGCCGCCGTCTGCATCGATGATCCCGACCACCGACCGGTGCAAATGCAGGTCTACCCCGACCACTTGCCTTCCGGAGATACTGCTCATCGCGGGCCTCCTTCTTGTCGCGGTGTGAGCAGTCCGAATTCTCGGAGAAGCCCACAGGAGCGGAGGCCCCGCCCCGTTATGGCATCACTTCTAGTGCGCGCTTGGGCCGGACGGACCCAGACACACCGCTGAGGTCACCGCCAGGTCCCGGTGTTGGCTACGAAGCAACGCGAAACAGAACGTCTGGCCCTCGAACTGTGGATGTGGACCGTGGATCGCTGCGACGGACCCGTCCGCGTTGAAGATGATCTGGCCTGCATCGTGCTGCACTAGCCTCGATACTTCATGTAGAGGTCCGCGACACGGGGTCTGAAAGTACGGAAGTGCCTGTCCTGTAAGGGAAACTTGGGCTTGCGAAGGTCCGAGGAAACCGCACAGAAGAGGCACTCCGTAGGTGAAGAGTAACCGGTGGTCCAAGCGGGTCAAGGTCAGTGCCACGGGGACGGGTTTGGTGTCGCGGTCGGGCGTGGCTTTGCTGCGTGAGCTGACCGAGGTCACGGGCCTGGTGGCGGGC
>DATCDE010000294.1 GCA_036510875.1 Actinomycetes bacterium | reverse complement strand
GGGACGGCCTGCGCGCGGCGTATCACAAGGTCCACCTGTGGGGCGACGAGCCGGACTTCTTCACCCCCGGCAGCCTCGCCCCGCCCGTCGTCGACACCGCGCTCGGCCGGGTCGCCACCATGGTCTGCTACGACCTGGAGTTCCCCGAGTGGGTCCGGCTGGCCGCCCTGCAGGGCGCCGACGTCCTCGCCGCCCCCACGAACTGGCCGGCCGAGCCGGTCCGCGCGGCACCCACCCCGATCGAGGTGGTCCGGGTGCAGGCCGGCGCCAGCACGAACCGGATGGCCATCGTCGCGGCCGACCGCTGCGGCGTCGAGCGAGGCGTCGAATGGACGGGAGGCAGCTGCATCGTGGCCGCGACCGGGCACCTGGTCGCCGGACCGCCACCCCAGCCCGGCCCCGCCGTGCTCGTCGGCGAGCTGCACCTCGGCCTGGTCAAGGACAAGCGCACCGGCCCGCGCAACGACGCCCTCGGGGACCGGCGTCCCGAGCTGTACGGGCCGCTCAGCCGCTAGACGGCGCACCGGGACACCGCGCGCCCACGATCACTGCTTCCTACGGCTCGGGCACGCCCCAGGTGAACCGGTGGGTGTGGATGCCGTAGTACGGCGACACCCGCACCGACACCACCCCGGGCACGGCCCGGATCTCGTCGTTGACCACCGCGAGCAGCTCGTCGTTCGACCGGCAGACCACCTCGACCAGCAGATCCTGCTCCCCCGACGTCAGCGCCAGGTAGATGACGTTCTCGACGGCGCCGAGCGCGTCGGCCACGGCCCGCACGTCGCCGCTCACGGTGACGGCGACCAGCGCCATCACCGGGTAGCCCAGCGCGATCGGGTCCGTGACGGCGACGACCTGCAGGACGCCGGCGTCCTGCAGGCGCTGCACCCGCAGCCGGACGGCGGGCGCGGACAGCCCGACTCGCTCGGCCATCGCGGCGTAGGAGGTCCGCCCGTCGCCTTGCAGCATCCGCAGCAGCTGACGATCCACGGCGTCCAGGTCGACCCGGTGCGGGACGCCGGTGGCCATCTCAGATCCCCGCGGACAGGCCGAAGTCCACGGACAGGTTCGCGCCCGTGATGGGCGCGGCCGCCGGCTGGGCGAGGAACCACACCAGCTCGGCGACCTCCTGCGGCCGGACGAACCGGGCCCGGCCCGGCCCCTGCGGGTAGAGCGCGAGCAGGTCGTCGCGGTACGCCTGCGGGTCGCTGCCGCCGTAGGTCTGCGCCTGGAACTCCAGCATGGGCGTGTCGACGTCGCCCGGGCAGACGGCGTTGACGCGGACCCCGCGCGCGGCCAGCTCGAGGGCCATCGCCCGGGTCAGGTTGCTGACCCCGCGCTTGCTGGCGCTGTAGACGACGGCACCGTTGTTGCCCTGGATCCCGGCGTCGCTGGACAGGTTGGTGATGGCCCCCTCGGCCGCGACCAGGTGCGGGACGGCGGCCGCGCAGACGAAGAACAGCCCCTTGAGGTTCACGCCGACGACGCGGTCCCACTCCTCCTCGGTGGTGCCCTCGACCGGCCCCTCGACCCACCGGCCGGCCGCGTTCACCAGGTGGTCCAGCCGCCCGGTCGCGGCGACGGCGTCCGCCACGAGCGCGCGGCACTGGGCCACCTGGGCCAGGTCGGCGCCGAGAGCGACGTGCGGTCCGCCGTCCAGCCCGGTGACGTCCGGTGGGGTGCGGTCCGCGGCCACGACCGTCCAGCCACCGGCCGCGAACCGGGCGGCCACCGCTTCGCCGATCCCGCCGCCCGCGCCGGTGACGAGCACGACGCTGCTCACCCGCGCTCCTCGGCGATCTGGTTGCCGCCGTCGACCACCAGGCACTGGCCGGTGACGTAGGACGCCCCCGGCGTGCACAGGAAGGCGATCGCGGCCGCGACCTCCTCCGGCTGTGCGCTGCGCCCGACGGGAGTCGAGCGGCCCTGCCGCACCTCGTCGGCGGTCTGGCTGGCCGTGGTGATCCAGCCGGGGGCCACCGCGTTGGCGGTGACCCCGCTGGCCGCGTAGTCGACGGCGACCGCCCGGGCCAGCCCGACCATGCCGGCCTTGGCCGCGCCGTACGCGGTCTCGCCGCGCATGGCCATGACCGGCCCGCTCACCGAGGTGACCATGACGACCCGGCCCCAGCCGGCCTCGACCATGCCGGGGATCACCGCGCGGGTGGTCAGGTAGGCCGTGTCCAGGTTGCGGGCGAGCGAGCGCTGCCACTGCTCGTAGGACAGCTCGGTGAGGGTGCCCGACTCCGAGCCGCCGCTGGACTCCGCAGTCAGCGCCGGAGCGGACACGCTGGTCATGCCGGCGTTGTTGACCAGCACGGTCGGCTGGCCGAGGCCCGCGGTCACCTCGGCCACCGCGCGCCGCACCTGGGCCTCGTCGGTCAGGTCGGCGACGACGCCCAGGGCGCGGGCCCCGGCCGCAGTCAGCTCGGCGGCCCGCTCGTGGGCCCGAGTGGTGGTGGCGCCCACC
>DATCDE010000293.1 GCA_036510875.1 Actinomycetes bacterium | reverse complement strand
GGCCGGTGCGCTCGAGCCGGTCGAGCACCCGGCTCATGGTCTGCTCCTCGACCATCGACCAGGTTGCGATCTCCCGCTGCGTCCGCGGGCCCCAGTCCAGGGCATGCAACGCGAGCAGGCCCGCGTGGGTGAGCCCCCGCTCGGCGAGCCAGGCGTTCCAGTCCTGCTCGACCAGCCGCGCGGCGGTCGACAGCAGCCGGCCCAGCGGCCAGTGGCTCGGTTTGTACCCGGTGGGGATGCTCATCGCCGTCAGAATAGGTCCGGCGCGGCCGGTTGGCCAAGATACTCAGCCTGCTGACCCTCAGGTTGCGAACTCATGCGGCTGTACCTACCCTGGGCACCGCGGATACTCAGCATACGAAGCACTTACCGACGTGGCACAGGGACAGGAACGGGAACCGACGCCGATGAGCAACGAATCCGCCGTGGACGTGACCGGGACGCACGACCGCCGACGCTGGTGGGGCCTGGCCTTCATCGCCCTCGGCGTCGCGATGATCATCGTGGACGCGACGATCGTCAACGTCGCAGTCCCCACCATCATCGACGAGCTGCACATCACCTCGACCCAGGCGCAGTGGGTCCAGGAGGCGTACACCCTGGTCTTTGCCTCCACGCTGCTCGTCTTCGGCAGGCTGGCAGACCGGTTCGGCCGGCGGCTGCTGTTCCTCCTCGGCGTCGCGATCTTCACGGCGTCCAGCGTCCTGGCCGCCATGGCGCCCGACGGCACCGCCCTGATCGCCGCCCGAGTGGCGCAGGGCATCGGCGGCGCCATGATGCTGCCGACCTCGCTGTCCCTGCTCAACGCGGGCTTCCGGGGCAAGGACCGGGCCATCGCGTTCGCGATCTGGGGCTCGACCATCGGCGGTACGGCCGCCCTCGGCCCGCTGCTCGGCGGGTGGCTCACCACCTCGTACTCCTGGCGGTGGGCATTCGGCATCAACATCCCGCTGGGCATCGCGGTCGCGATCGGCACGCTGGTCTTCGTCCGCGAGTCCAAAGAGGGCGCCGTCGCCGGCGGTGCGGACTATCTCGGCGCGCTGCTGTCCGTGGTCGGCTTCACCGGGATCGTCTTCGGCCTCATCGAAGGGCGCAACTACGGCTGGTGGAGCCTGGACAAGCCGTTCACCTTCCTGAAGTGGACGTGGACGTGGTCGATCTCCCCGGTGCTGGTCGCGTTCGCCGTCGGCGTCGCCGCCCTCGCGCTGTTCGTGTGGCTGGAACGCCGCCGACACGCCGCCGGGCTGCCGGTCCTGCTCGACCTCGACCTGTTCAGGATCTCCTCCTTCCGCAACGGCAACGTCGTGGCGCTCATCGTGAGCCTCGGGGAGTTCGGCATCCTGTTCTCCCTGCCGTTGTGGTTCCAGAACGTGCGCGGCTTCAGCGCGTTCGAGACGGGCGCGGCCCTGCTCCCGCTGGCCCTCGGCTCGTTCGCTGCGAGCGGCTTCGGCGCCCAGCTGGCCCAGAACCGCGGCGCGGTATTCGCGGTCCGGCTCGGCATCGTCCTGGAGATCGTCGGGATCGTGTCCCTCGGGCTGGCGATCTCGGCCACCCGCGCCTGGTGGCCGACCCTGCCGGCGCTGTTCGTGTACGGCCTCGGCGTCGGCCTGGCGACCGCGCAGATCACCGGTGTCGTGCTCGTCGACGTCCCGGTGGCCAAGAGCGGCCAGGGCTCGGGCACGCAGAGCACGAGCCGGCAGATCGGCTCGGCGCTGGGTATCGCGATCCTCGGCACCGTGCTGTTCACCGCGCTGGGTGCCAACCTCGACCGGCAGCTCGAGCAGGTGCCGAGCCTGAGCGCCCAGCAGCGTGCTGCCGCGGTCGAGTCGGTCAAGGTGACCGCAGGTGCGGTGATCCCGGAGCTGGAGAGCAACCCGGTAACCCAGCCGATCGCCCAGCGCGCCCAGGTGGCCCTGTCCAAGGCGAGCAGCCTGTCCGCCTACGTCGCGGCCGGGTTCCTCGGGCTCGGCCTGCTCGCCAGCTTCGCGCTGCACGGCCGGGCGACGGGCATAGCGGCACCGCCCAAAGACGAGCGGGTCGAGCCGGCCGGTGAGGCCGACGTGGAGGTCACCTCGGGGCCCTGAGCTGGGAAAGTTGCCGGGCCACCCGAGGTCGCCCCTCGGTTGAGCCTGCGGCGCCTACCGGGATCATCCGCGGCCGCCTTCACCACGGCGGCGACGGCACCACCCCGGACGTGCTGCGCGCGGACAAGGCCTACTGCTCGCGCGGGCACCGGGCGCTGCTGCGATCACGCGTCATCAAGGCGGTCATCCCGGAGAAGGCCGACCAGGCGGCCAACCGGAAACGACGCGGTAGCGCCGGCGGCCGACCCGTCACCCACGACGCCACCGACTACAAGAACCGCAACGTCGTCGAACGGTTCTTCAACCGCATGAGGCACTGGCGCGCCATCGCCAGCCGCTACGACAAGTACGCCACCGTCTACCGCGGCGGCATCATCCGGGCCGCCACCGTCGACTGGCTCAACCACATTCAAGACACGGCCTAGGTGGCCGTCTCGTGGGCGGCAACGGGTTCATGTCCAGCGTCCGCCACCGGTGTCGCAGGTGACCGCGATCCGCCGTTGCAGGATCGGATCATCCCCGCACGTCCCAGGGGCGCGCCGAGCCTCACCCCAGAGCGGGCGACGGCCCGGGTCGCCGCCTGGCCCTGTGGGAAGGCCCTAGGCTGCGTGACCATGACCTTCGCCGAGACCATGGACCACGTGGCCCAGGTCTTCGAGGCCATCGGGGCGGCAGTTCTGCTGGTGGGGTTCTTCGTGTCTGTTGGCATCGCCGCGCGGTCGCTGAGGCGGTCGGGGGAGGGACGCTTGGCCTACCGGGTGCTGCGGGAATCCTTCGGAGGAGTGATCCTGCTCGGGCTGGAAATCCTCGTCGCCGCCGATCTCATCCGTACCGTAGCGGTGGCGCCGACCTTGGACAACGTCGCGATCCTCGGCCTCATCGTGCTCATCAGGACGTTCTTGAGCTTCTCGCTGGAGATCGAGATCGAGGGCGTCGCGCCATGGCGTCGCGCCATGTCCAGTGGCGCCAACAACATCGCCCGTGCCGCCGGGCGGGATGGGCAACCGGCCGCCCCCAGGTCCTCAGGAAACGCCTGACCGAGCACTGAAGCCGGCGCCTCGGGCGTCCCAGCTACTCGGTTTCGCTGCTGATCCGGCTCAGCAGTGTTGCGGCTACCTCACTGCCTTCGTCGGCGAGGCGGTTGAGCGGGTCAACATCGCCGTGTGCGGCAGCCACCTCCGCGCGCCCGCTGCCAACTCGTTGCCCGCGTCGATCAGGCAGTTCAGCGT
This sequence comes from Actinomycetes bacterium, assembly GCA_036510875.1. Classification (NCBI taxonomy): domain Bacteria; kingdom Bacillati; phylum Actinomycetota; class Actinomycetes; species Actinomycetes bacterium. Next base: position 2,625 of record DATCDE010000293.1, on the reverse strand, counting down.
GTCCGCGTCGCCGCGTCCAGCGGCCACCTCGGCGAGCCGATCGGCCGCCACCTCGTTCCCCACGTCAATGAGGTGCTTCAACTCCTCGACGTCACCGCGCTCGGCCGCCAGAACAGAAAGCCGATCAGCGGCTTCCTCGTTGCCATCCTCTGCGAGGCGGCGGAGAGCGGCGAGGTCGGTGCCAGTCATAGGTCGACGTCGCCTGACGACGCCTGGCCACCGGCGAGCCGGTGCACCCACTGCTGCCGGAGCGACCCGCGCATGATTGGCATTCAGATGCGGGGCACCCGTCGGGTCACTGGGTTCGTCAGGGTTAGTCAATGTCGCCACTCATCGCGCCCGAGTTGTAGCAGACGCTCGCCCCGGTTCTTGCCCCGGTGCTCGACAACCTGGTGAGCCACGACCCTGAACCCGCAGGTCTCCAGGACGTGCCACGAGGCCTCGTTGCCGTCAAACACCTGGGCTTCGATCCGCGCGAGGCCCACCACATCGAACGCCCAACGCTGGACCAAACGGACGGCACGCATCGCATACCTCTGGCCTCGTGCCTCAGGAAGCACCCAGTAGCCAAGTTCGGCGCTGAGATTCGGCCAGACGATGTTGACCAGCGAGATCGATCCCAGCAGCCGCGACATCGAGTCAGCGCGGCAGACGGCGAACCTTGCTTTGGTGCCCGCTTCCCACTCGTCGCACGCACCCACCACGAAGCGAGTTGCACCGTCCCGACCGAAATCCAACGGAACATGAGTGAAGTCGATGATGGTCGGATCGGTCGCGCTGCGGGCATAGTCCTCGACGTCATCGAGCGAGGGTGCGCGCAGTGCAATGACGCCATCGGTCAGCGTGGTCCGCTGTGGCAGAAGCCCTGCCCCCGGCAGCCCCTGCCCGTCGCCCCAGTCCACATGGGCCAGAGTGCCGGACGTTGCGGGCAGCGAGCGAGACCTACCGGCGTTCAACTCGGGCGATCGCGCTAACCTTCAGGCGCTGGCCGTCCTGCCGGTAAGGCGAGCATCCGTAGCCGGGGTCCGTTCGAGCTGAAGGCTGAAGGCAGGTAGAAGACCTAGTCTCGCGTCAGCCCACGAACGGCACCTACGGGTGGGTGTCGTCTTCGGTTGCCTATCCGTCTTCTGGGGCGCAGTTCGCGACTGGCAGCCCCTTTGGGGGTGCAGATCGCGATGGTGGCGCGGAACCGTTGAGTCCGGGTCTTGCCGCGCACCTGTATTCGACTTCGAAGGCTTTGACTGTCGACCGGCCGGCTGCGGTGACCCCGGTAGCCCATGCCGAGCACCCAGCCGTGGTTGTGCGGGTCGGCCTTCGGGTCGAGTACCGCGCCAACCGCTGGCGTCAGGTCCCCCCCGCGCGGTGGCACCCCTCGTGTCGCCTGTCCCGAGAGGCCTATCCTCGATGAGGCGCGGGTGGCCTCGGGGAGGGTTCTGGTTGTGGTCGAGCGGGGCAGCGGTCCGGGCGGCGGCCCCGGGGCAGGCAGGGTGGAGGAGTACCTCGACCATGTCGGGTCCCACGATCTGGGGGCGGCCCGGGCACTGGCCCTGTCCGGCCTGGCCTCCGGTGCCGACCTCGTCCGGGTGATCGAGGAGCTGCTGGTCCCGGCGATGGCCGAGGTCGGCGCCCGCTGGTACGACGGGCGTTGGAACGCGGCGCAGGAGCACGTTGCCAGCGGTATCACCGAGAACGTGCTGTCCGCGGCGACGGTACGGGCCCGCACCCGACGCCGTCCGGCGGGCGCACCCACCGCGGTCATGGCGTGCCCGGGCGGGGAGGCTCACGTGCTGCCGGCACGGTTCGCCGCGGAACTGCTCGTTGAGTCCGGCGTCGACGTGATCGTGCTTGGCCTCCCGGTCCCGGTACGGGACCTGGCGGCCTTCCTGACCGAGAGCCGACCCTGCGCGTTGATCCTGTCTTGCACCGAGCCGCTGGCGCTGCCCGGGGCCCGCGACGCGATCGCCGCGGCCCACCGGGTCGGCGTCCCGGTGCTCGTCGGTGGTGCGGGATTCGGCCCAGACGGCCGTTGGGGGCGCGCGGTGGGCGCGGACGCGTGGGCCCGTCGGCCGGACGAGGCGACGGCCCCGCTACGGGCCTGGCGCGACGAGTCACCCGCGTTCGCGGAACTGGGGCCCGTGGACGCGGAGGTCGCAGCGCTGCATCGGTTGCGCGACTCCTTCGTCGACCACGTCCTGCACACCCTGGTGTACCGCGTCCCAGCGGTCGGACGGTACGGCGGCCAGCAGGTCCAACGGGCCCACTCGGATGTCAAACTGGTCATCGCCGCGCTATCCAGCGCGCTGCTCGTCAAGGACGACCGACTGTTCACCGAGCGCGTCGCCTGGACCCGCGGGCTGCCGGAAACGCGCAGGGCCCGGGCGATCGTGCTGGACGAAAGCCTCACCGTGATCGCGGAGGAACTGGGCCACGGCTTTCCCGGCGCGCACCGCATGCTGGCCGCCGTTGTCAGCCACGCCTAACCGAGGTCTGACCGGCACTGCGTTTCACGCGGGTGTCCTGTGCGCTCTTGTCGAGGAGATCGGGTGGGATGCTCGCGACGCCGAGGTCATTGTGGGGACGTCGGCCGGGTCGACGGCTGCCGCGCTGATGCGGACCGGGTTCCCG
>DATCDE010000292.1 GCA_036510875.1 Actinomycetes bacterium | reverse complement strand
CCGCCGCCGCTGACGTCGAGCCGCACCTGCGCTGCCCCCGGCCCTGACGCCGCTGTGGAGGACGGCGACCTGGTGGGCGTGGGGCTGGACCTCGAGCCCCAGACCCTGGTGGCCGCCTACCGGGGTGGGCTGTTCCCGATGCGGCTGGGCGGGCTGGACGGGCCGCTCGGGTGGTGGTCACCGGACCCGCGGGGCGTGCTCCCGCTGGGCGGGCTGCGGCTGACCCGCTCGCTGCGGGCGTCCTGTCGCCGCTACCGGACGACGGTCGACACCGCCTTCGGCGCCGTCGTCGACGGGTGCGCGGACCCGCGCCGGCCCGGCGGCTGGATCGGGGCGGACATCAAGGCGGCCTACACCCGGCTGGCCGGGCTGGGGGTCGCGCACAGCGTGGAGGTCTACGACCGGGAGGACGTGCTCGTGGGCGGGCTGTACGGGGTGAGCCTGGGCGGGCTGTTCGCGGGCGAGAGCATGTTCCACCGGGCCAGGGACGCCTCCAAGGTGGCCGTGGTCGCCCTCGTCGGGCTGCTCACGGCGGACGGTGTCCCCGGTCGGCTGCTGGACGTCCAGTGGCGCACCCCGCACCTGGCCACGCTGGGCGTCGTGGAGGTCAGCCGGGCCGAGTACCTGCGCCGGCTGGCCGGTGCGCTCGAGCTGCCGCCGCCTCCGGCGTTCGCCGGTCAGGCCGAGCGGCGCACCAGATAGCCGCCGCCGTGGACCTCGAGAAGCTCGTGGCCGCGCATCCGGCACCAGGCCGCGACGTCCGGCCCGGCGGCCGGGTCGTCGGCGAGTAGGTGGACCACGCCGCCGACCGGGACCTCGCCGATCCGGCGGGCCAGCTCGATGATCGGCAGCGGGCAGCGCTGCCCGGTCGCGTCGACCACCAGATCGGCGGTCACAGCCCGCTCGCGCCGAGCTGCTCGCGGACCGCCCGGACCGCCTCCGGCAGCACGGCGAGGAACCGGTCCACGTCGGCCGGGTCGACGCCGCGAGGGAGCGACACCCGCACGTTGCCCTGGGTGAGCGCGCCCATGGCCACCAGCACGTGGGACGGCTCCAGCGCGGAGGCCGTGCAGGACGAGCCGGAGGACACCGCGAACCCGGCCCGGTCCAGCTCGAGCAGCAGCGCCTCGCCGTCCACGTAGAGGCAGGAGAACGCGACCAGGTGGCCCAGCCGGTGCTCCGGGTGGCCCAGCAGGACGACGTCCGGCACCGTGGCGACGCCGGCCCGCAGCCGGTCGGCCAGCCCGGCCAGCCGGACCTCCTCGGCGGCCGCGGCCGCCACCACGGCCTCCAGGGCGGCCGCTGCCGCGACGACGCCGGGCACGTTCTCGAAGCCGGGGACCCGCCCGTACCCGCGTTCGTCGTCCGGCCCGGGGTTGCGCCACCGGACGCCGCCGCGGACGGCGAGCACCCCCACCCCGGGGGGTCCACCCCACTTGTGCGCGCTGGCCACCAAAGCGGCCCACCCCGGCGGCACCGGTCCGCGCCCCACGGACTGGGCCGCGTCCACAATCAGCGGCACCCCGGCCGCGGCGCAGCGCTCGGCCACCTCGGCCACCGGTTGGACGGTTCCGACCTCGTGGTTGGCCCCCTGGAGGCAGGCCAGCGCCGTGTCGGGGCGCAGTGCCCCCGCGAAGGCGTCCGGGTCGACCCGGCCGCGCGCGTCGACCCCCACCTCGGTGGTCGCGGCGTCGTCGCCCGGCCGTCGGCGCAGGGCGTGCAGCACGGCCGAGTGCTCGACGGCCGAGGTGACCGCGTGCCGTCCGGTCCGCCGGCGTCCCTCGGCCAGTCCCGCGACCGCCAGGTGGGCCGCCTGCGTCCCGGACGCGGGGAAGGCGACCTCATCGGGCCGACAGCCGAGCTGGGCGGCGACCGACTCCCGGGCGGTGTCCAGCAGCAGCCGGGCCCGCCGGCCGGCCCCGTACAGCCGGGCCGGGTCGGCCCAACCTGCCCGGTACGCGGCCTCCAGCGCGTCCCGGGCGGCCGGGTGCAGCGGCTCGGTGGAGGCAGCGTCCAGATACCCCGGCGGAGGAGTGTCGCCCACCGCCGCACCCTCGCACGGGTGTGCGGTCCGCGGCCAGTTCGGCCTGCCCCCGCACCCACATCCAAGGGCCCCTGCGCTAAGGTGCGGGGGTCAGCGAGGCCCAGGACGACGGGGACCGGGAGACCGGTCGGCCGTCGTCCGCTGCACACCGGAGTGGCGAAACGTGAGCCGGACCCCTGCTCCTGCGAACAGAAGACGCATCCAGCGGCGTCTGCTCTTCGCGGTTGCCCCGTTAGCCGTCGTGCTCAGTGGCTGCTCCAGCAAGGACATCCCCTCCATGCTGGGGATCCCGAACCCGGCGACCAAGCAGGCCCAGATCACCCACAACCTGTGGCAGGGCTCGTGGATCGCGCTGTGGGCGGTCGGTGCGCTGGTGTGGGGCCTGATCATCTGGTCGGTCATCGCCTACCGCAAGCGGTCCGACGAACTGCCCAAGCAGACCCGGTACAACATCCCGATCGAGCTCATGTACACGATCGTCCCGGTCATGATCGTCGGGGTCATGCTGGTGTTCACCGTCCGGGACGAGTCGACCATCACCAAGCTGTCCGCGAACCCGGACGTCACGGTCAACGTGATCGGCTTCCGCTGGAGCTGGACCTTCAACTACGTGGACGAGAGCGTCTACGACGTCGGGTCCCCGACCCATCTGCCCACGCTGTACCTGCCCGAGGGCGAGACCGTCCTGTTCAAGCTCGACTCGCCGGACGTGATCCACTCGTTCTGGGTGCCCGCCTTCCTGATGAAGATGGACGTCATCCCGGGCCGGACCAACCAGTTCGAGGTCACCCCCACCAGGCAGGGTGAGTTCTCCGGCAAGTGCGCCGAGCTGTGCGGCGTCGACCACTCCCGGATGCTCTTCAACGTCAAGGTGGTCAGCCCGCAGGACTACCAGACGCACATCGAGTCGCTGCGGGCTGCGGGCCAGACCGGTCAGCTGCTGACCGGCCGCATCGACACCAACGCAACGGGCGACAAGCAGGGCCGCACCACCATCGGAGGCAACCCGTGACCCTCATCTCCGAGCCGCCTGCCGGCGCGGCCGCCGCGACGCCCAGCCGGCCCGGGCGCCCGCAGCCCACGTCGAAGGGCAGGCTGGTCGTCAGCTGGCTGACCTCCACCGACCACAAGGTCATCGGGTACATGTACATGATCGCCTCGTTCGCCTTCTTCCTGATCGGCGGACTGATGGCGATGATCATGCGGGCCGAGCTGGCCCGCCCGGGTCTGCAGTTCGTCACCCCCGAGCAGTACAACCAGCTGTTCACCATGCACGGCACGATCATGTTGCTGCTCTTCGCCACCCCGGTGTTCATCGGGTTCGGCAACGTGATCATGCCGCTGCAGATCGGCGCCCCCGACGTCGCGTTCCCGCGGCTGAACCTGCTGAGCTTCTACCTGTTCGTGTTCGGCGGCCTGATCGTCTTTGTCGGCTTCCTGACGCCGGGCGGTGCGGCCGACTTCGGCTGGTTCGCCTACGCCCCGCTGAACGACAAGATCCACTCGCCCGGAGTCGGCAGCGACCTGTGGATCCTGGGCCTGACGCTGGGCGGTCTCGGCACCATCCTCGGCGGGGTCAACTTCATCACCACGGTGTTCACCATGCGGGCGCCCGGCATGACCATGTTCCGGATGCCGATCTTCTCCTGGAACATCTTCGTGACGTCGATCCTGGTGCTGCTGGCCTTCCCGGTGCTGGCCGCGGCGCTGCTGGCGCTGGAGGTCGACCGGGAGTTCGGGGCGCAGATCTTCAACCCGGCCAACGGCGGGCCGATCCTGTGGCAGCACCTGTTCTGGTTCTTCGGGCACCCCGAGGTCTACATCATCGCGCTCCCCTTCTTCGGCATCGTCTCGGAGATCTTCCCGGTCTTCAGCCGCAAACCGATCTTCGGCTACAAGGGCCTGGTGTTCGCCACCCTCACGATCGCCGCCCTGTCGATGGCGGTGTGGGCGCACCACATGTTCGTGACCGGCGCGGTCCTGCTGCCGTTCTTCGCCTTCATGACCATGCTCATCGCCGTGCCGACCGGGGTGAAGTTCTTCAACTGGATCGGCACCATGTGGGGCGGGTCACTGACCTTCGAGACTCCGATGCTGTTCTCGATCGGGTTCCTCGTGACCTTCCTCTTCGGCGGTCTGACCGGCATCATCCTGGCGTCGCCGCCGCTGGACTTCCACGTCTCCGACAGCTATTTCGTGGTGGCGCACTTCCACTACACGGTGTTCGGCACGGTGGTGTTCGCGACATTCGCGGGCTTCTATTTCTGGTGGCCGAAGATGACCGGCCGGATGCTGAACGAACGACTCGGCAAGCTTCACTTCTGGCTGCTGTTCGTGGGCTTCCACACCACGTTCATGGTCCAGCACTGGCTCGGTGCCGAGGGCATGCCCCGCCGCTACGTCGACTACCTGCCGGGTGAGGGCTTCACCACGTTGAACACGATCTCCTCGATCGGCTCGTTCGTCCTGGGCGCGTCCACCCTGGTGTTCCTCTGGAACGTCTACCGCACCGCCCGGAACGCACCGAGGGTCACCGTGGACGATCCGTGGGGCTGGGGCCGATCCCTGGAGTGGGCGACCTCCTGCCCGCCGCCGCGGCACAACTTCGTGTCGATGCCGCGGATCCGGTCGGAGTCCCCGGCGTTCGACCTGCACCACCCCGAGGCCGCTGCGATGGAGCAGGCCGCGCTCGTCGGCAGCGGGTCGCCGGCCCCCGGTACCTCCGAGCTGACCGGGCAGGACGAGCTGTGAAGGTCGAAGGCCGGATCTTCGCCGGCATCGCGGTGTTCTTCGCGATCGTGGCAGCCGTCTACGGGGTGCTCTCGCGCGAGGTGATCGGCACCACCGCCTTGATCCTAAGCGCCGGGCTGTCCACGATCATCGCGGTGTACCTGCTGTTCACCTCCACCCGGATCGACCCACGGCCGGAGGACAACGAGCTGGCCGAGATCGCGGACGGCGCGGGGGAGTACGGGTTCTACAGCCCGCACAGCTGGTGGCCGATCATCGTCGCCGGCTCGGCGGCCCTCACGATGCTGGGCTTCGCCTTCGGCTGGTGGCTCATCGTCCTGGGGGCGATCTTCCTGATCGGCAGTGCGATCGGCTTCGTCTTCGAGTACTACCACGGGCACCACGTCGCCGGCTGAGGCGCTTCCTTACCGTTAGTCAGCACTAGACAATTGCACCGCGTGGTCCTCATCGTTTCCCCTGACAGTCCTCCAAGGGGCCGAAGGGGGCGCGCTGGTGCAGTCGATGTTGGTGTCACGCAGGGTGGGACTAGCCGCGGTCGGCGCCGTCGGCGCTCTGAGCCTGGCGGCCTGCAGTTCCTCCTCGCCGTCCTCGTCTGGGGCGGCCGCCCAAATCGGTGGTCGCCGCGGCGTCCAGCGCTGCTGCCAGCATCGCCGCAGCGGCCCCTCCGACGCAGACGAGCGCGCCAGCGGCAACAGTCCAGGCGGCCGGCGCGTCCACCGCGCTGGATCCCTGTGCGTTGGTCCCCGCCGCGGAGGCGTCACGGCTGGCCGGTGTCACGTACGGACCCGGGATCGAGGAGACCCTGGCCAGTAGCAGCAAGCGCTGCACCTACGGGTCCCAGACACTGAACGTGTTCACGGTTGAGTCCATGCGGGCTCAGAGCTCAGCAGCCGCTCAGGCGGCTTGGTCGCAGGAACAGGCGCAGGCGCAGGCAGCCCTGCAGAAGCAGGTGCCGGCCGGGTTGAAGGTCTCCTGGCATCTCATCCCAGCCTCCGGGCTGGGGGACCGGGCAGCGACCGTGTCCGCGGGCATAAGCATCTCTGGGCAGACGGTGGCGATCAGCGGTACGTCTTGAAAGGACCGGTGTTCTTCGCCTACCAGGATCTGGTCCTCGGACGTCCGGCCCCCGCTGTGGCCGCGCTCGAAGCCGAAGCACAAACGGTGCTGGGACGCGTCTCCTGACGCCCGTATGAAGCGACGAGCGTCAGGAGGCGCTTAGTCAGTGCTGTGACGGCTCCTGGGAGCCTGACGGGATCTGGGCCTGCTGGCTGTCGGCCAGCTCGTGGGCGTGGTGCTCCGCGGCCTCGATCTCCGCCTGGGTCGGCCGCTCGACCTGCTCGCCGAAGTAGAACCGGGACAGCTTCGCGCGGGTCCGGGCCCCGAACGGGATCTTCGGGGTCACGCCGTTCTCGTCCGGGCCGTCGTCGATGACCACGGGGGCGTAGGACTCGCCAGCGGTCAGCACCGCCCGCTCCTGAGGGCTCACCGGGGCGTGGACCTCGATGAACTCACCCGACGGCAGCTGCAGGACGGTGCCGGTCTCGTAGCCGTGCAGCAGCTTCTCGCGGTCCCGACGCTGCAGGGCCAGGGCGATCCGACGGGTGATGAGGAAGGCGATCGGCGGGGCGACGAACAGCAGGATCCGCAGCGTCCAGGTGATCTCGTTGATCGACATGTCGAACTGGGTGGCGATGATGTCGTTGCCGCCACCGATCCACAGCAGCACGTAGAACGTGATCGCCATGACGCCGATACCGGTGCGGACCGGCGCGTTGCGCGGGCGGTCGAGCAGGTGGTGCTCGCGCTTGTCACCAGTGACCCAGGCCTCCAGGAACGGGTACAGGCCCAGGATCGTGAACAGGATGCCCGGGATGATCATGGCGGGGATCATCACGTTGAGGCTGAGCGTGTGGCCCCACGCGGTGATCTCCCAGTTGGGCATCAGGCGCAGCGCGCCGTCCATCCAGCCGATGTACCAGTCGGGCTGGGAACCCGCGGTGATCTCGGTCGGGGTGTAGGGGCCGAACATCCAGACCGGGTTGATCTGGAACAGCGCGCTCAGCAGCACGGTGAGGCCGAAGACGATGAAGAAGAAGCCGCCCGCCTTCGCGGTGTAGATCGGGAAGAGCCGGAAGCCGACCACGTTGTCGTTGGTGCGGCCGGGCCCCGGGTACTGGGTGTGCTTCTGGTACCAGACCATCATCAGGTGCGCGGTGATCAGGGCCAGAATGATCCCGGGGATCAGCAGCACGTGCACGATGTACAGCCGGGGGATGAACGCCGTGCCGGGGAACTGCCCGCCGAAGACGAACATCGCCATGTAGGTGCCGACCAGCGGCAGGCTCTGCATGATGCCCTCGGCGATCCGCAGGCCGGTGCCGGAGAGCAGGTCGTCCGGCAGCGAGTAGCCGGCGAAGCCCTCGAAGATGCCCATCGTCAGCAGACCGACGCCGACCAGCCAGTTCAGCTCGCGCGGCTTGCGGAACGCGCCGGTGAAGAAGACCCGGAACAGGTGCACCGTGATCGCCGCGACGAACAGCAGGGCCGCCCAGTGGTGGATCTGCCGCATGAGCAGGCCACCCCGGACGTCGAAGCTCAAGTCGATGGTCGACTTGTACGCCTCGGACATCTTGATGCCGTCGAGCATGGTGTAGCTGCCGTTGTAGACGACCTCGGTCTGGGACGGCACGAAGAACAGCGACAAGTACACGCCGGTCAGCAGCAGCACGATGAAGCTGTAGAGCGCGACCTCGCCGAGCATGAACGACCAGTGGTCCGGGAAGATCTTGCCCAGGTTCTTCTTCAGCCACTTGGTGGAGCCGAGGCGGTCGTCGAGGTAGTCGGACGTGGCCACCGCGGCCTTGGTCACGGCGCTCATCCACGCTCCCAGAAGCTCGGGCCGATCGGCTGAGTGAAGGGTCCTTGCGCGACGAGGTAGCCGTCGGCGTCCACGGTGATGGCCAGCTGCGGCATCCGGCGCGCGGCCGGGCCGAACACCACGTTGCCGGAGTCAGCGAGGTCGAACGTCGACTGGTGGCACGGGCAGAGCAGGTGGTGGGTCTGTTGCTCGTACAGCGCAGTGGGACAGCCGACGTGGGTGCAGATCTTGGAGTAGGCCAAGATGCCCTCGTAGTCCCAGTTCTTGCCCTGCTCCGAGCGGATCTGGTCCGGGCGCATCCGGACCAGGACGATCGGGGCCTTGGCGCGGGCGTTCAGGTTGCCCTGCTCCTCCTCGACCTTGTCCAGGCCTTCGGGGACGCAGGAGATCAGGCCGCCTGGCGGGATGTCACCGGGCTTGATCGGCTGCAGCGTCACGTCGCTGACGATGCGGGTGCCCTTGGCCCACAGCGTCGTCCGCAGCTTCTGCTCGGGCAGCGGGCCCAGGTCGCGCAGCAGCACGACGAGGGGGACCGGGAGCAGCACCATCGCTGCGAGCAGCGTGCGCCGGATGATCGGGCGGGTGGTGAACCCGCTCTCCGCGGTGCCGCGGCCGAACTCCGACGCCGAAGCGGCGCGGTCCTCGTCGCTGCCGCGCAGCTCGTGGCGCTCGGACACCTCCTCGACGTCCGGCATGAGCTTCTTGGCCCAGTGGATCGCTCCGGCGCCGATGCAGAAGATGCCGATGCCCAGGGTCAGCCCCAGGAACAGGTTGGACGAGCTCACCGCGCCGAGCACCGGCACGGTGGTGACATGGTCCACCGGGAAGGCGACGTAGGCGATGACGAAGCCGATGAAGGCCAGCGCGGCCACCCCGAAGAGGGTGGCCACCTGGCGCTCGGCCCGGCGCGCGGCGCGCGGGTCGACGTCGGCTCGTCGGGGGGTGTGCTCCGGCAGCCCGGGGGCCAGCGGGTTCTCGCCGTGCCCGCCCGAGTGCTCGAGATCGTGTCCGGTTCCGCTCATGACGCCTTCGCCCCGATCCAGACGGCCACCGCGGTCACCATGCCCAGCCCGAGCACCCACAGCAGCAGGCCCTCACTGACCGGACCGATACGGCCCAGCGAGGCCCCGCCGGGGTTCGGCTCGCCCTGAATGGCCTTGACGTACTTGATGATGGCCAGCTTCTGGTCCCGCGCAAGGGTCGTGTTCGCGAACACCGGCATGGACTGCGGGCCGGTGACCATCGCCTCGTACATCTGCTTGGCACTCGCGCCGGTGAGGGGTGGTGCGAACTTGCCCTGCGTCAGCGCGCCCCCCTTGCCGGCGAAGTTGTGGCACTGCGCACAGTTGGTGCGAAACAGCGCGCCGCCCTGCTGCAGGTTGGCGTCCTGGTAGTTGAGCTGGTCCGCCGAGGGGATGGCCGGTCCCGGAGCCAGCGAGGCGACATAGCCGGCCAGCGCGTCGATCTCGTCCTGGGTGTACGTGACCTTCGTCGCCTTGATCTGCGCGCCGAACTGGGACGCCGGCATCCGGCCCGTGCCCACCTGGAAGTCGACCGCGGCGGCCCCGACGCCGATCAGCGTCGGGCCGTTGCTGGTGCCCTGCGCCGCGAGCCCGTGGCAGGAGGAACAGCCTTCGAGGAACAGCTGCCGCCCCCTCTCGATCTGCTGCGGCGTGGCGCTGCCCGCGGCCTGCGCGGTACCGCCGGCCAGGCCGGCCAGGCCGGCGTACGCGGCGCCCACGCCCACGAGGGCAACGAACAGGACGACAAAGGTCGCCAGCGGATGGCGCCGGCGTCGGACCGGCACTCTCGCGGCGTTTCTCACGGCGTGCTCCTCGGCAGTCGCTGGATCATCACTGGATCAGGTAGATGGTCGAGAACAGCCCGACCCACACGATGTCGACGAAGTGCCAGTAGTAGGACACGACGATCGCGCTGGTCGCCTGCTGGTGGCTGAACCGCTTGGCCACGTAGGTGCGGCCCAGGACGAACAAGAAGGCGATCAGGCCGCCGGTGACGTGCAACCCGTGGAAGCCAGTGGTGATGTAGAACACCGAGCCGTAGTTGGTCTGCAGGGTGATCCCCTCGCGGACCAGCGCCGTGTACTCGTAGATCTGGCCGCCGATGAAGAAGGCGCCCATGACGAACGTGATGATGAACCAGCGGCGCAGCCGCCTGACATCACCCTTCTCAGCGGCGAACACGCCCAGCTGGCAGGTGACCGACGACGACACCAGCACCAGGGTGTTGATCGTCGCGAACCTGAGGTTGAGGTGCTCGGTGTACTGGGCCCACACCTGCGGTCCCTGGACTGCCCGCACCGTGAAGTACATCGCGAACAGGGCCGCGAAGAACATCAGCTCGGAGGACAGCCAAACGATGGTCCCCACGCTCACGATGTTGGGCCTATTGACACCTTGACGCCGGGGCGTCACCACTGCGGTCGTTGCTGCCACGGCGGCATTCTGGCAGGACCCGGGCCCTGAGGCGACCCCGACCCCCCGGTTGTCCGCTGATTGTTGTCGGCGTTCGCCGTTCTACGCTCGGGTGAGGCGCTCGGCGTCCCCACCCCCTGGCCGTCCGGGCCGCTGGCGCTACGATCACCCTCGTGAGCACGGAGCAGAGGAGCGCGCCCGAACGCCCGCTGACGGTCCTGGTGTACAGCGACGACCAGACGGTCCGCACCCAGGTGCGCCTCGCACTCGGCCGCCGTCCCGACGCAGACCTGCCGCCGCTCGAGTTCGTCGAGTGCGCCACCGAGCCGGTGGTCATCCGGACGATGGACAAGGGTGGCATCGACCTGGCCATCCTGGACGGCGAGGCCGTTCCCGCCGGTGGGATGGGCATGGCCCGCCAGCTCAAGGACGAGATCTACCGCTGCCCCCCGCTGCTCGTGCTGATCGGGCGCTCCGCCGACGCGTGGCTGGCCACCTGGTCGAAGGCCGACGCCGTCGTCGCGCACCCGCTCGACCCGATCGCGCTGGCCGGGACCGTGACCCGGCTGCTGCGTGAGCGCCTCGGCGTCGTGCCGGCCTGAGCCCTCCCGGTGGACCTGACGTGACCGGCGCCCCGGCCTGGCCAGGGCTGCTGCAGGCACTCGTGCGCGGTGAGCAGCTGAGCGCCGACGACACTGGCTGGGCGATGGGCGAGATCATGTCCGGGGAGGCCACACCGGTCCAGATCGCCGGTTTCATGGTCGCGCTGCGGGCCAAGGGCGAGACAGCGGAGGAGATGGACGGCCTGGTGCGGGCCATGCTCGCCCACGCGCACCGGATCGATGTCCCCGGGCCGAGCGTCGACATCGTGGGAACCGGCGGCGACCGGGCGCACACGGTGAACATCTCGACCATGGCGGCGCTCGTCGTTGCCGGAGCGGGCGCCCGGGTGGTCAAGCACGGCAACCGGGCTGCGTCGTCCGCCTGCGGGGCAGCTGACCTCCTCGAGGAGCTTGGAGTCGTGCTGACGCTGCCGCCCGAGCGGGTGGCCGAGGTTGCGATCGAGGCCGGCATCACGTTCTGCTTCGCCCAGGTCTTCCACCCAGGCTTCCGTCATGCCGCGGTACCGCGCCGTGAGCTGGGCATCCCGACCGCGTTCAACTTCCTCGGCCCGCTGACCAACCCAGCCCAGCCGCCGGCCCAGGCGATCGGCTGCGCCGACCTGCGGATGGCCCCGGTGATGGCCGAGGTGTTCGCCCGGCGCGGCGTGGCGGCGCTGGTGTTCCGCGGGGACGACGGCCTGGACGAGCTGACGACCACCACGACGTCGCGGGTCTGGCGGGGCTTCGCAGGGGACGTGGTCGAAGAGTCGGTC
>DATCDE010000291.1 GCA_036510875.1 Actinomycetes bacterium | reverse complement strand
TCTCGCTGGTCATGCCGGCTGTCGCGATCTTCCTGGTCAGCTACTCGGACGCCGTCCTGACCGCACGATCGTTCGCCGCCCGCCATGGCGAGACGATCGACGCGGACCAAGAGCTGCTGGCCTTCGGTGCTGCCAGCGTCGGGGCGGGCTTCACCCAGGGCATGCCGATCGGCGCCAGCGGATCACGCACGGCGGTCAACGACTCGATGAGGGCGACCAGCCAGGTCAGTGGCCTCGTCAGCTTCGGGGCCATCGGGCTGATCCTGCTGTTCCTCACCGAACCGATCCAATACCTACCCACCGCGGTCCTCGGCGCGGTGATCGTCTTCGCGTCCTTGAAGCTGATCGAGCCCGAGCAGTGGCGGGGTCTGGCCCACAGCAGCCGCGTCGAGGTCGGGATCTCGGCGGTCACTGCTTTGGTGGTGGTCGGCATCGGCGTGCTGCCCGCCATCGTGGTCGCGGTCGTGCTGTCGGTCATCGACGTCGTTCGCCGAGCGGCCACGCCCGGTGACGCAGTCCTGGGCTACTCCCGTTCCGATCAGCGGTACGCAGATGTGGACACCCACCCCCGGGCCGAGGTGACCCCGGGGGTCGTCGTGTACCGGATCCAGGAACGGCTGTTCTTCGCGAACGCCCACTTCTTCAAGCGCCGGGTGTGGGCGGCCGTCGACGGCGCCCCCAAGCCAGTGAGGTATCTCGTGCTCGACGCTGCCATGATCAGTGGGATCGACGCGAGCGCAGTCGAAGCTGTCCGCGAGGTGCAAGCCGGACTGCACAGCCGCAACATCGTCCTCGAGGTGGCCCGTGCGACCGAAGAGCTCCGTGAACAGTTCGCCCAGACCGGGCTCATTGAGCTGATCGGTCCCGAGCACTTCCACGCCACTGTCACGGCGGCGGTCGAAGCCTGCGTCGCGGGTCCGACTGGTCCTCGGGGGCAGCGGACCGATCCGGCGGACCCAGAGCGGTCACCGACGGGCTGAGACGGGCGGTTCACGTCAGGGTGTCCGCTGCGGGGTGGGTAGGTCGGGTGGGCGTGGATCGCGCGTGGCAGACGGTGCGGCCACCTCTGCCCGTGGCCGCAATCGTTCCGCTCAGGTGCTCGCGGGGGCGTCAGCGCGGAAGGCCTCCACGGCGTCCCGCAGGGACGGGAAGATGTGGGCGTTGTCGAAGTCCTCGAGCGTGCCATACCTGGTAAGCGTGGTGAGCAGGCTGGGGTCGACGTTGGCGAGGGCGAAGACCGCGCCACCCGCGTGCGCCGACTTGATGAGTCCCGCGAGGTTGAGGCTGGCCGAGTAGTCGATGTCGGCCATCGCCGAGCAGTCGAGGACCAGCCAGCGCACTTTGGTCGGTGCGGCCGCGATGAGGCCTTCGATGTCGTCGACGAACAGGCTGGCATTGGCGTAGAAGAGCTCCGCGTCAAAGCGGAACACGAGGAGCCCGGGGAGGCTCTCGGCCCCCGGTTCGGCCTTCTGATAGGTCGGCTCGCCTTCCTGGTCCACCCCGAGGACGAAGTCCTTGGGTGAGTAGGCCCGGCGCACCAGCTCCAGGATCGAGGCCACAATCGCGAGGATGATGCCCTGCTCGACGCCCCAGGCGAAGACCACCACTGCGGTGAGGCCGGCGATGAGGAACTCGCTGACCCGGGCGGCGCGGATACGTTGGAGCCCCTTGAGGTCGACCAGGCCGAGGCCGATGAGGAAGACGATCGAGGCAAGGACGGCCGTGGGCATGTTCGTGAGGAACCCGGTGAGGAACAGCACGACCACCAGCACGACCAGCGACATCGTCATGTTGGCGAGCTGGGTCTTCCCGCGCTGCTCGTCGAGGATCTCGGTCTTCGTCGGACTGCCGTTGACCACGAAGGTGCCGCTCAGGCCAGCAGCGAAGTTGGCGCCCGCCAGACCGACGATGTCGCGGTTCACGTCGACGCGCTGCTCGTGCTTCATCGCGAAGCTACGGGACGTCGCAGCGCTCTGGGCGATGATGAGGATGAAGCACGACAAGGCGATCCCCATGACCGTAGGTATGTCGCTCCACGTGATCCCCGCGGGCAGGCCGATGGGCGGGAAGCCCCCTTGGACCGGCCCGATGACCGCGACCCCGTTGGCACTGGAGTCCAACGCGTTGGACACGGCGATCGACAGGACCACCGCGATCACGGCCCCCGGAACCTTCGGCGCGAACCGCTTGCAGCCCAAGATGATGATCAATGTCCCGGCGGCGTAGGCGACCGTGGGCCCACTGGCATCGACAAGATGGGTGAGCGTGTACCACTGCTGATGGAACCAGTTGCCAGTTCCCTTGGGAATCCCCAGCATCCCCGGGATCTGACCGGTCAGTACCTGGATGCCGACGCCGGTCAGGAAGCCGATGAGCACCGAGGCGCTCAGGAAGTCGCCGAGGAACCCCAGCTTGAGCAGCCGCGCCAGAACGAGCAGCCCGCCGCAGACCAGGGCCACCAGGCTCGCCCAGGCGAGCCACTCAGCCGAGTTGGGTGAGAGCCCGGCGACGCCGAGCCCGGCCAGCCCGGCGGCCATGATTGCGGCCGTCGCCGAGTCTGCGCCCACGACAAGCAACCGCGAGGAGCCCAGGAGGGCGAAGGCAAGGGTCGGGAAGATGATCGTGTAAAGACCAGTCACCACCGGGGTCTGCGCGATCGAGGTGTAGCCCATGGTCTCCGGGATCGCTACCGCGGCCAGGGTGACACCTGCAACGACGTCGCCCGTCAGCCAGGCGCGCTTGTAGCCGCGCAACGGTTCCGGAGTCAGCTTCGCAAGAACGGACATCGAAACCTCTTCTTGGCCTAGTGATCCCGACAGACCTGCTGGGTCACCACGCGAGGGCCTTGGCTTTCAGCTGGTCGGACTCGGGCTGGGAGATAGCAGCGGAGTCCGGCAGACCTTTGGCGCTGGCGATCTGATCTGAGGCGGACGCGCCGCTCTGGGTGGGGACGCCGGCCTGGGCGTAGTGGACCTGTGCCCTCTGCATCTGCTGCTGGGACGGGGTGGCACGCTGGGTCATGCCTCCGCCCCGGCGATGAGGTAGATCAACATACCGAGGATCGGCACGACAATCATGAAGAGCATCCAGAAGGTCTCGGACGTAGGCGAAGAAGATGAAGAACTTGAACATCGCAAGCCGGAACGGACCGTTGTTGTCGGACACTCGGGACTCCCGCGCCTACGCCGCTTCTGGGCACTCGTGGTGAACCCAACTCAAGCGTCTCGCCGAGCGGCCCGCATCACCCCTGACGGGTGAACC
>DATCDE010000290.1 GCA_036510875.1 Actinomycetes bacterium | reverse complement strand
CGGGGACTCCAGCGTCGTGGTGGGCTGCGCAGGGCCGCTGCCGCGGGTCAGCCGGGCCACCGCCCAGATGCCGAGCGCGATCAGCCCGCCCCACACCAGCAGCATCAGCAGCATCCCGACCCCGCTGCCCCAACCGGCCCCATTGCTGTACCAACCCATCATCACGGCCTCCTCAGCCTCTGTCTCTGTCTCTGTCTCTGTCTCTGTCTCTGTCTCTGTCTCTGCCCTCAGCATCAGCGACGCGTGTATGGCTTCGGCGGCGCCGACCATGAAGATTCGATCAAGCCGAAGCCAGCGCCCCTGTGGACAGGAGGCTGTTCGGGCACCTGAACTGTCCCTGGCCCAGGTACCAAGGAACTTCCACCGACAGAGGAGGTTCCATGGACGTTCCCGAGGTCGAGCAGTCCCTGCGGGCGCTGAGCGGGGCGCTCACGGCCGTCGAGCCAGCGAAGTGCCTGTGCTGCTACTTGGTGCGGATGCTCGAGCAGTTCGGATGCGACGGTGGGCACCGCTTCACCAAGCATTGGCGGGACGCGCAGCCGCAATCGATGCCCGGGCTGACCCGACGGCTGGAGAGTCGGGGCAGCTTCTGTGACTGCGAGGTGGTCTTCAACGTGTTCCTCTCCGGCCGACCGCCTGCCCGGGACCAGACGCTGCAGTGCCGGGTCTCCTACGAGGAGATGCTCAGCGCGGACGACGGCACCGACTGATCCGCACGCTCATGAGGCAGCCGGTCCGGCTCCACCGCGCACCTGGGCGAATGGCGGGGCACATGTCATGATCATCACTTCGAGCTGTCAGCTGGAGCAGATGACGGGGGAGAGGTCGGACGGGTGAGCAAGCAGGGGCAGCGCAACAGCGACCGCAAGCGCCAGCTGGAGGCGGTACGTGCCCAGCAGCGCCGGGCCGACCGCCAGCGGTGGGTGATCGTCGGAGTCGGCTCGGCGGTGGCCGTGCTGCTCGTCGGTGGGGCCGTGTGGGCGGGCATGTCCTCGACGGGATCCACGGCCAACGCAGCGAGCAGCTCGGCCAGCAGCTCGGCCGCGATCCCCGGGCTGCAGACCTACACCGGGCTGTCCCGCGACCACGTGACCGGCAAGGTCAGCTACCCGCAGACGCCTCCGGTCGGCGGTGCGCACAACCCGGTGTGGCAGAACTGCGGGATCTACAACGCGCCGGTGGCCAACGAGAACGCCGTCCACTCCCTCGAGCACGGCGCCATCTGGATCACCTATCAGCCGAACCTGCCGGCCGCCCAGCTGGCCGTCATCAAGGCGGACGTCGCCGGCCAGCAGTACGGCCTGGTCAGCCCCTATCCGGGCCTGCCGTCCCCGGTGGTGGCCACCGTGTGGGGTGCCCAGCTCAAGCTCGGCAGCGCCAGCGACCCGCGGCTGAAGACCTTCATCGCCGCCTACCAGTCGGGCCAGCGGGCCCCCGAGCGCGGCGGCGAGTGCACGGGCGGAATCGGAACGCGGACCGGCTGACCTTCGGACCTTCATCGAACCTTCGTGGTTCCCAACGGCTGACCTTCGGCAGCGCCGCGAAGAGTTGAAGCAGGTAGAGCACACACCTGCGAGGAGACGGCGATGATGGGCTGGTTCGGTGGCAACGGATTCGGGGCGTCCTGGATGCTCATGGGGGCCTTCTGGGTGGGTCTGGCGCCGATGCTGGGGTGGCTGGTCGTCCGGCTGCTCAGCGGGACCCACCCCTGGAGCCGGCGGTGGTGAAGCGCTCGGCGCTGGAGCTGCTGGACCAGCGGTTCGCGCAGGAGAAGATGGATGCTGACACCTACCGCGCGCAGCGTTCACTGCTGCTGGCCGATCCCGACGCGAACCGTTGAGCCCGCAGCGTCGCGGCTGGTTCGTCGCCGCACTGGTCTTCTCCGTCGTCGGTCTGGTGGGCTCGGCGGTCGCAGTCGCGGCCATGACCGGCTCGAGGCCCGGCAGCGGCTGGACCGGGACGACGGCCAGCTGCTCGCCCCCCGCGCGGTCCGGCACCGTCGCCGGCTTCACCACCCGGGACATGGGCATGGGCGGGGGGATGATGGGCGGGCCGGCCAGCCGGGCGCTGGGTCCCATGGGGTTCATGCCCCGGGCAGCGTCCGTGCCGTCCGGACAGGTGACCGTGGTGCTGCGCAACGCGGGAACCCGGCCGCACGAGCTGCTGGTGATGCCGCTGGCGGCCGGGCAGTCTGCGGGGCAGCGCACCGTTGGCTCCGACGACCGGATCGGCGAGACCGGCAAGGTCGGCGAGGCGCAGCCGGTCTGCCCGACCGACCCCGGCGTCGATGGCACCGTCCCCGGCGGGATCTCGCAGGTCACCCTCACCCTGGCCCCGGGCAGCTACGAGATCGTCTGCAACCTGCCAGGGCACTACCGGGCCGGTATGCACGCGACCCTCACCGTCAGCTGACCGGCGGCGCCTCGAACGCGTAGCGCTCGTCGAGGCGGCGCAGCTTCCAGTTCGCCACGGCGCCGATCCACACGACCAGGAAGATCCCGACGATGATCTGACCGGCCTTGTTGATGTCGATGCCGGCGATGGTGCTCCACGGCTGCCCGGTGAGACCGGTCTGGTCGATGAGCAGGGCGGCGATCTCGACGGTCCCGATGGCGAACGCGACGAAGATCGACAGGCTGGTCGTGGTGATGTTGTAGTAGATCTTGCGCACGGGCGACACGAAAGCCCAGCCGTAGGCCTTGGACATGAAGATCCCGTCCAGGGTGTCCATCAGCGACATCCCGGCTGCGAACAGGATCGGCAGCGCGATGACGGCCATGGCGGGCAGCCCGCCGGCGATCGCCGTCGTCCCGGCGATCGCGATGAGGCCCACCTGGGTGGCGGTGTCGAAGCCCAGCCCGAACAGCAGCCCCACCGGGAACATCTGCCAGGAGTGGTTGATGAACTGGTTGTACCGACCCTTGAACACCCGGTTCATCAGACCGCGCTTCGCCAGCAGCTCGTCGAGCTCCTCGGGCGAGTACGTGCCGGCCTTGGCCTGCCTCCACGCCTGCAGGATGCCGCGCAGCACGACGAAGTTCAGCGCCGCGATCAGGTAGAGGAAGGTCCCGGACACCAGCGTCCCGATGATCCCGCCGGTGCCCTCGAACGCGTGCTGGAACGCCGTGGCCTTCTGGGCGGCGACGGTGAGCGCGATGATGAAGGTGAACACCACGGTGGAGTGCCCCAGCGAGAAGAACAGGCCCACCGCGAGCGGCTGCTTGCCCTTCTGCAGCAGGTACCGGGTGGTGTCGTCGATGGCCGAGATGTGGTCGGCGTCGAAGGCGTGCCGCATCCCCAGCGTGTAGGCGAGCGCACCGGCACCTGCGTAGACCAAGGTGCCCCCGGAGCCCACGGCGTTGTGGATCTGCGGGATGGAGTTGTAGTGGACGAACAGCCCCCAGCCGATGACGTGGAGCGCGGCCACGAACCCGAGCATGAGAGCCAGCCGCGGCACCTCCTCCCGGGTGAAGTGGATCCGGCGTTTCTCCTGATGGGCGGTCGGTCCCGTTGGCCGCTGGCCGGTGTCAACACTCACGCACCCTTGATAACCCTGTTGCGAAGAGTTCGCAACTGCAAACCCCCCGCGACGCCCGCGTCAGGCGTCGGACACCGAGGCGCTCCGCACGGCGAACGAGATGCGGTCGGCCAGCGCCCGGGCTCGGCCGGCGCCCGCAACGCTGACCAGCAGCCGGCTGAACGCCGCGTCGGCCAGGTCGACGACCACGCCGGGACCGCGGCGGTAGACCGCGCAGAAGTCCGTCCCGCCCCGGTAGCGCGTGGTGCCCAGCATGATCAGGTAGGGGAAGCCGGTGCCCGGCGCCCGGATTCCGCGCAGCTCCCGCCACATCTCGCTCGACGTGTGCACCGCGACGACCTGGGCCAGCGCGACCGTCACGTCGCCGTGCAGCGCCCCGAGCCGCTCCAGCGGCTCCAGGCGCAGTGACAGCAGCGAGCCGTCCACCTCCAGTCGGGCCACTTGAAGAGTCTCCCACCGCTTCCTGGACGGACACGACAGACTGGTGCCGTGACGCAGGCGGCCCGGTGGGGCGACGAGGTACGCCGGCTGGACCTCGCTGTCTACCGCGCGGTCGCCGCGACCCCCACTCCGCAGATCGACGGCGCGCTGCGGCGGCTGTCGCAGGCGGCGAACCACTCCAAGCTGTCCATGGCGGTGGCCGGTGCGCTGGCGCTGGCCGGGGGAGCGCGTGGTCGCCGGGCCGCGGTCGTCGGGCTGGCATCGGTGGCGGTGACCTCGGCCTCGGCGAACCTGGTGGCCAAGCTGGCCTGGCGGCGCTCGCGCCCGGACCGCGAGGCCGGCGGAGTCGTGGTCGAGCGGCACGTGACGATGCCGACGTCCAGCTCGTTCCCGTCTGGGCACTCGGCCGCGGCGTTCGCCTTCGCGACCGGCGTGGGCCACGAGTGGCCCGCCGTGGGCGTCCCGCTGCGCGGCCTGGCCGCGGTGGTCGCCTACTCGCGGGTGCACACCGGGGTGCACTACCCGGGTGACGTCATCGCCGGGTCGCTGCTCGGTGGCGTGCTCGGCCAGGTGACGGCGCACACCCTGCAGCGCCGCTGGACCTGGCCCGGCCCGGCTAGCTCCTGACCCGCAGCATCTGCGGGTCGTACAGCGGCCGCAGCGACGCGGTCGCGGGGGAGCGGCGACCGGCGATGTCGACCTCCCAGGTGCCGGCGTCCAGCCAGGCCTGGTCGAGGGGCTCGCCCGCGTCGACCAGGGCCAGCCCGACAGCACCGCCGAGGGTGAAGCCGTAGGACGCCGCCCGCACGTAGCCGACCGGCACGCCGTCGCGGTACACCACCTCGGCGTGGAACATCAGCGGCTCCGGGTCGCGCAGCAGGACCTGGACCAACCGTCGGGTGAGCGGCCCCTCGGCCTTCTTCGCGACCACGGCGTCCACGCCGATGAAACCGCCCGGCTTGTCCAGCGCCACCGCGAAGCCCAGCCCGGCCTCGAGCACCGAGTCGGTGTTGTCGATGTCGTGCCCGTAGTCGCGGTAGCCCTTCTCCATCCGCAGGCTGGACAGCGCCTTCAGCCCAGCGTGCCGCAGGTCGAACGCAGTCCCCGCGGCCACCAGCCGGTCGTAGACGTGGACGGCCTGCTCGGTCGGCACGTACAGCTCGTAGCCCAGCTCGCCCAGGTAGGTGATCCGCACGCACAGCACCCGGGCATAGCCCAGGTCGATCTCGCGGGCCGTCCGGAACGGGAAGGCCTCGTTCGACAGGTCCGCGGACGTGAGCGACTGCAGCAGCTCACGAGAGCGCGGCCCCTGCACGTTCAGCTGCGCCCAGCCTGACGTGACGTCGGTGACGAAGGCATGCCGGTCGCCCACATTGCGGCGCAGCCAGGTCTCGGCGTGCCGGTGGGCGGTGTCCGACGCGACGACCCAGAACCGGTCGTCGTCGAGCTTGGTCACGGTGAGGTCGGCCTCGAGGGTGCCGCACTCGTTCAGCCACTGGGTGTAGGTGATCGTCCCCGGCTCGCCGTCCACCCGGTTGGCGCTGACCCACTCGAGCAGGGCGCCCGCATCGCGGCCCTGGACGAGCAGCTTCGCCATGAACGACATGTCCATGAGCACGACGCCCTCCCGGGCGGCTCGGTGCTCCTCGGCCCAGTAGGGGTACCAGTTCTGCCGCTGCCACGACAGGTGCTCGATGACCGGCTCGACCCCTGGCGAGGCGTACCAGTCGGCGCCCTCCCAGCCGCTGACGTCCTTGAAGAACGCGCCTTGGGCGGCCAGCCGGTCGTGCACGGCCGAGCGCTTGGCGCCGCGCGCCGTCCGCATCGAGCGCCCGGGGTAGTGGCACTCGTAGACCATCCCGAGCGACTCGACGGTGCGGGTGGCCCGGTACTCGGGGGTGGTCTGGTAGCCGTGCAGCCGGTCGATGTGCATGCCGGTCACGTCGATCCCCGGGTCGCCGTCCACGATCCAGTGCGCCATGGCCCGGCCGAGGCCGCCGCCCGTGAGGATGCCGATCGAGTTGAGCCCGGCCGCGACGAAGTAGTTGCGCAGCTCGGGTGCCGGGCCGACCACGGGCGCGAGGTCGGGGGTGAAGCTCTCCGGACCGCAGAAGAAGGTGCGGACCCCGACCTCCGAGGACACCGGCACCCGGGCCATCGCCTTCTCCAGGTAGGGACCCATGCGGTCCCAGTCCGGCTGGATCTGGCCGAAGGAGAAGTCCTCGGGGATCCGGTCCACGTGCCAGGGGGCGCAGACCGGCTCGAACAGCCCCACCATGAGGCCGCCGCCCTCCTCGCGGAAGTAGCCGTAGGACGACGGGTCCTCCAGCACCGGCCAGGTGTTGTCCAGACCGTCGATCCCCTCGGTGATCAGGTAATAGTGCTCGGCGGCCTGCAGCGGAATGGTCACGCCCGCGGCCTGCCCGAGCTGGCGGGCCCACATGCCAGCGCAGTTGACGACGTACTCCGCCTCGATGTCGCCGTGGGGGGTGCGCACCCCGGTGACCGCGCCCTGCGAGTGCAGCACCTCGGTGACCGGGACGCCCTCGAGGATGGTCGCCCCCTGCATCCGGGCTCCCTTCGCCATCGACATGGTGACGTCGACGGGGTTCACCCGGCCGTCCTCGGCGATGTAGAAGCCGGCGAGCAGGTCGTCGGTGCGGGCCAGCGGGAACAGCTGCGCCACCTCGGCGGGGGAGATCTCGTGGACGTCGACACCCATCAGCCGGTTGAATGCGGACACCCGGCGGTACTCCTCCAGCCGGCCCTCATCGGCGGCCACCTCGATCAGCCCGACCGGCTTGAACCCGGTCGCCAGGCCGGTCTCGTCCTCGAGCCGCGCGTACAGGTCGCGGGTGTACTGCCGCAGCCGGGTCGAGGTCTCCGACGTCGACCCGAAGGTCACCATGAGCCCCGCGGCGTGCCATGTCGTGCCCGAGGTGAGCCGGTCACGCTCGAGCAGGACGATGTCCCGCCAGCCGAGGTGGGCCAGATGATAGGCGACCGAGGTCCCGATGACACCGCCACCGATGACGACGGCGCGGCCACGCTGGGGGAGGGACGGCTGGGTCATGGCCGCAGGATATGGCCCGGCCCGCTACCCCTCGGGGGGCCGGTGCTCGGTCACCTCCGCGGCTGAGGATCGCGGCTGGTCCCGATGACCGCGGTGGCGCCGAGCTCGTCGAAGCGGGCCAGTCGTGCGACCAGCCCGCCCCGGGTGAACGCCTCGACCAGGTCCGGTGCCTGCGGCTCACTGGTCTCGATGAGCAGGTGCCCCCCCGGAGCCAGCCACTCCGCGGCCGCCTCGGTGATCCGGCGCTGGACGTCCAGCCCGTCCGGGCCGCCGTCCAACGCGACGCGCGGCTCGTGCAGCCGGGCCTCGGGGGGCAGCAGCCGGAACGACTCGGTGGGCACGTAGGGGGTGTTGGCGACCAGGACGGCGACCCGGCCGCGCAACGACGGGGGCAGCGGCTCGTACAGGTCGCCCTGGTACACCCGACCGGTGCCGCCGAGGTTGGCCCGGGCGCACGCGACCGCTGCCGGCGCGATGTCGACGGCGTGCAGCTCGACGGCATCCAGGGCCGCGGCCAGTGCCGCACCCACCGCGCCCGAGCCGCAGCACAGGTCGACGACGACTGGGCTCGGACCGGCCGAGCGAGCCAGGTCGGCGGCCTGCTGGACGAGCAGCTCGGTGCGACGGCGAGGAACGAAGACCCCGGGTCCGACCGCGATCCGCAGGCCGCAGAACTCGACCCAGCCGAGGACGTGCTCGAGGGGATGCCCGGCGATCCGCCGCTCGACCATTGACTCGAGCTCGGCCGGCGTCGTGGCCGCGGCGACGAGCAGCTGTGCCTCGTCCTCGGCGAACACGCACCCGGCGGCCCGCAGCCGGGTCACCAGCGGGGCCGGCGTACTGGCCGGAGGGTCGTCCACCCGATCATCTTGCCCGCCCGGTCATTGGCAACCAAGTGGTTGACTACGGCGGTTCCATGGGCCTACGGTGTCTTCAACCGAACGGTTGATGAGGAGGCGCCGGAGGTGGCTGCTGATTCGCTCTCGCGGGTGTTCTCGGCGCTGGCCGACCCTACCCGACGGGACATGGTGGCCAGGCTCGCGGTGGCGGACGCCACCGTCAACGAGCTCGCCGAGCCCTACGACGTGACCGTGCAGGCGGTCTCCAAGCACCTGAAGGTGCTGGAGGAAGCCGGTCTGGTGAGCCGCCGTCGTGACGCCCGGCGCCGTCCGGTGCACCTCGAAGCCGAGGGCTTCGACCTGATGACCCGGTGGATCGAGCGCTACCGCCGCGAGGCGGAGGAGCGCTACCGCCGCCTCGACGACGTCCTGCGCACGATGCCGGACGACGTCGACGCGGCCCCGACACCCTGACTGCGCCACTGACAGGAGTCTCGACGTGACCACGAGCGGCACCCACGACACTCAGGTCATCGTCGATCCCAGGGTTCCGCTTGTGCGTATCAGCAGGCAGTTCGACGCCCCGCCCGAGAAGGTCTTCCGGGCGCACACCGACCCCACCCTCGTCGTCCAGTGGCTCGGCCCCCGTCGCCACGACATGCGCGTCGACCAGTGGGACTGCCGCACGGGCGGCTCGTACCGCTACGTGCACGCCAGTGACGGCAACG
Organism: Actinomycetes bacterium; assembly: GCA_036510875.1. Lineage (NCBI taxonomy): Bacteria > Bacillati > Actinomycetota > Actinomycetes > Actinomycetes bacterium. The sequence continues at coordinate 1,205 of DATCDE010000290.1, read as the reverse complement.
AGTACGGGTTCCACGGCTGTTTCCACGAGGTCCGCCCGGCGGAGGTCATCGTCCAGACCTTCACCTTCGAAGGCGTTCCTGACGGCGTGGCCCTGGAGCGGCTCGTCCTCGAGGACCTCGGCAACGGCCGCACCCGGCTCACAGCGACGTCGCTGGTCGACTCGTTCGAGGCGCGCGACGCCTTCGTCTCCAGCGGCATGGAGGGTGGCGTCCGCGAGGGCTACGAGCGGCTGGACGAGCTGCTCGCCCGCTGAACCCCCGCACGAAGCCTCGACCCTGACTGGCGGCTCAGCGCGCCAGCACCGCGACGAAGTCCTTCCGGAAGCGGGCGAAATAGGTCGACGGCGAGCGCACTATGTGCGAGTTGATCTTGTGGCCGAGTAGGTGGCCACCCACCTGCGAGTAGGTGAAGCCGGTCGGCCAGGAGATGTTCATGTCGAGCATGACGGCCTCGGTCACACCAGCCCGGACCAGGCTCGACGCCATCGTGCTGGCCAGCACGTTGGCGCCGTACGCGAAGACCAGCGAGCCGTTGGACAGCCGACCAAGCGCGGAGCGGTTGGCCCGGGGGAGCCCGCCGTTGGCCAGCCCCCAGGCGCTGGCGCTGTCCCCGGGCCGAGCCAGGGCGACCCCGTGGTCGACCAGGGGCCGCAGGTTCTGCCGCACGACGAGCACGTTCGGGCTCATCCGCAGGTCGCGGCCCCACACGCCAACCGTCAGGGCACCGCTCTTGCTGATCTCGAAGGCGGCGTACCCCGGGCGAAGCGGCGCGACGGTGTGGCCGAGGTAGTAGTAGCCGCCGGCGTGGTCCTTGAGCAGGAAACCACTGTTGAAGCCCGCGACCATGCGTGACAGCCAGGCCGAGGGAGTGTTGTCTGCGGCCGTGGCCGGGCCCCCCTCTGGTACCGAGGTGCCCGGGACGTACCGGAACCGCAACCGGCCGCCGTCCATCCACAGCAGCGAAACCGTCCCGCCGTCCGTCGAGGCGAGGGCCAGCGCGGGGGACCCGGCGACCGGCGTCCAGGGCAGGCCAGTCGTTGGTCGAAGGCTCCCTGTCGGGAGGTTGGCCGGGGCGGACATCGCCGCGGCGGCCGTGAGCTTGGGCGCCGTCACGGACATCGACACTGGGGAGCTCGAGTGCCCGGTCAGAGCGGGGGCTTTCGTTGCGGCGCTGCGCGCCAGCGGCCCGGACGTGGCCGAAGGGG
>DATCDE010000289.1 GCA_036510875.1 Actinomycetes bacterium | reverse complement strand
GCCCACCGCGACCAGCGCCCCCATCGACGCCAGCAGCCGCGCGGCCGCGAAACCGATGCCGTCGGGCGAGCCGGCCCCGGTGACCAGGGCCACTCGGCCGGCCAGCGAGTACACCTCCGGCAGGGGCAAGACGGCTGCCGGCGTCGCCTCCGAGCTCACCGGACCTCGCCGGTGCCCACGAGCTCGTCGACCGCCTGCGCGAACAGCCCGGTGTGCAGGTCGACGTCCGCGCGACTGGTGTCCGGGCACATGAGCGCCATGTTGTGGAACGGCGTGATCAGCACGCCACGGTTGACCAGGTACAGGTGCAGGAACTCGTCCAGGTCGTCGTCGCTGGACGCCGCGGACGAGCTGCCGTCGCGCGGAGCGGGTGCGGCGAACCGGTACTCCGACCGGGCCCCGAGCTGGCTGACCGACCAGGCCACACCGGTGCGGTCGATCGTCTCCTGCACCCCGCGGGTGAACTCGGTGGCCAGGTCGACCATCCGGGCGAACGCCTCCTCGGTGAGCACCTGCTCGAGGGTGGCGCGCATGGCCGCGACCGACAGCGCGTTGCCGGCCAGGGTGCCGCCCACGCCGCCGACGTCCACCAGGTCAGCCTCCGGGTGGGCCTGGATCCGGCGGGCGAGGTCCTCACTGATGCCGTAGGCGCCGCTCGGGATCCCACCGCCGAGGCTCTTGCCGATGATGAAGATGTCCGGCTGCAGGCCCCACGCGCGGGTCGCACCACCGGCGCCGGCCGAGATCGTGTGGGTCTCGTCGATCATCAGCAGCACGCCGAACCTGGTGGCCAGCTCGCGCAGCCCCTCCAGGAACCCCGGCTCGGGCAGCACGATGCCGATGTTGGTCAGCGCCGGCTCGGTGAGGATCGCCGCGACGTCGCCGTGGGCGAGCTGGGCCTCGACGCCGGCCAGGTCGTTGAACTCGGCCACCCGCGTGGTCATGGCGAGGTCCCCCGGCGCGCCGACGTTGCCGGGGCGGGCGACCGCCTCGCCGTCCGGCCCGGGGACGGCGAACGCCTCGTCGACCGAGCCGTGGTAGCAGTAGGCGAAGGTGAGGATCTTGGGCCGGCCGGTCGCGAGCCGGGCCAGCCGGATCGCCCAGCGGTTGGCGTCGGTGGCCGTCAGCGTGAACGACCACAGCGGCAGCCCGAACCGGCGGGTCAGCTCGGCCCCGACCCACTCCGCGTCGGCGGTCGGCAGCATGGTGGTGAGACCGCCGAGGCGACCCATCCGCTCGGTGACCGCGTCCACGGTGGCCCGGGGGCTGTGCCCGGCCATCGCCCCGGTGTCGCCGAGGGCGAAGTCGACGTACTCGTGCCCGTCGACGTCCACGATGCGGTTGCCGTGCGCCCGGTCGAGGTAGAGCGGGAACCCTCCGCTCCACTTGGCCATCCAGGTCATCGGGACCCGGCCGAACAGGTGCCCGGCCGAGCCGAACAGCTCCTGGGCCTGGGGGTGTGCCGCGGCGTAGGCGGCTCGCTCGCGTGCGATGAGGGCGGTCAGGCGGCTGCGGTCGATGGTGGTCATGCCGGGACTGTGACGTTTGATTCACAATCTGTCAAAGGTCAGTGACTTTCGATTCGAAAGTCTGAGTCCTTCCCGGCATCTCTTCCGGCGTCCGATCCGCCGCGCCGCTGCTGCCGGCCCAGCCAGGTCGTCGGGACCAGTTCCCCGGTGACCACGGAGGCCTGCGTCGCGGCGTCCAGCGGATGACCCCGGTCGTCCGGGCTGCGCAGCAGGTCCTCGAGCGGCACCCGGGCGACGGCCAGCCGGCCGGCCAGCGCCGGCGCCCCGACCGCCGTCAGGTCGACCTGCCAGGTGGTGGGCACCCGGCTCCCGCAGCAGCCGGTCAACAGCTCGAGCAGCCGGTCGGCCCACGCGTCGTCGCGGCCGCGCACGTCGCGGAGGAACGCCTCCAGGGTGGGGCTGCCGTGCCGGGCCAGCACCTCGTGGGCGATCACCTCGGCCGCGACGAGCAGGACATCGGGGCCGAGCGCGCGGAACAGCGGCGCGTTCGCCGGGTCGTTCTGCCGGGCGATCACGAACAGCTGCGGGTTGCGCTGCCGGGCCAGCTGGAGCGCGCTGAGGTTGAGCAGGTCGTCGTCCGCGGCGGCCACGAACCCGACGGCTCCGGCCAGCATGTTTGCGGCCACACGCGCAGAAGGGCACCTTCATGCGCACGGGGGGGCGGGTCAGCGGAGGCGGAACAGGACCTCGCCGGCCTGCGGGACCACCAGGGCCTGCGGGTCGGCCGCCCAGTCGTCGACGTCCACACCGTCCGGATCGAGGTAGTCGAGGTTGACCGAGCGGACGACGTCCTCGGGGATCCCGGTGGCCAGCGTCACGGTGACCCGGTCGCGCTCGCCCTGCGCGGCGTCCCAGGAGCCGGCCCCGCGCAGGTGGGTGGAGTGCGCGAGGTCGCCCCACGGGACGCCGGCGAACCGGTCCCACTGGCCGAGGAAGTAGTCCCGGCAGTGGTAGCCGATCTCGAGGATCCGCGGGTGCATGGCCGACACCTCGGTGATGTGCGGGGCGTAGAGCACCACCTGGCCGCCGTCGTCGACGACCGGCTCCACCTTGTAGAAGCCCTTCGCGCCGGTCCACAGGTCCTGGTACTTCTCCGGGATCACCGACAGCACCCGGCGCACCGGCGCAGCGAGGTAGTGCACGTGCAGCTGCGCGGAGACGTCCGCGGCCGCCGCCCAGGACGCCTCGGGCGGCCCGAACGCGGCGGCGTGCAGCGCCCCCGTGCCGGACTGGGCCACCACGCACAGCGCGTGCCGCTCGCCTGGCACCAGCGCTGCGGCCTCATCGATGAGCGTGCGCACCGGGGTGGTCCCCCGGGTGCCGATGATCTCGGCGCTGGAGATCAGCGCGCCGAGCCAGTGCGAGACGTCGATGACGTCCTGGGCGGCCACCCCGGGGAACAGGTACTTGTTGCCGCCGGAGAAGCCGACCACCTCGTGCGGGAACACCGGCCCGACGATGAGCGTCACGTCGTGCTCGACGACCGCCCGGTTGAGCCGGACGTCGACGTCGCGGGCCAGCCGCCCGTCGGACAGCTCGGCCAGCCGCTGCGCGCCGATGGTGCCGACGCTCGCGAAGGCCTGCGGGTCCCACCACTCGTGGTTGAGCACCCGCACGCCCGGATAGGTCTGTTCCAGCGCGCCGGCCCGGAAGCCGAGGTGCCGAGCCAGCGCCGGCTCGTCCATGGCCGCGTGCGTGCCGAGCGCGACGAGCACGCTCACCCGGCCGGCCCGTCCGTGGGCCGCCTCGGTTACCGCCCCGAGGAGCAGCGGCAGCGGGCAGCTGCGGGTCGCGTCCGGGACGAGGACGCACAGGCTGCGCCCGTCGAGGTCGAGGGCGGCGACCTGCTCGTGGACGAAGGCCCGGACCTCGGCCGGGTCGAGCACGCCGTCCGGCCCACCGATCATGGGTACGGCCGCAGTGGTCATGACCCCACCCTGCGTCCCGGCGCCGGCCGAGGCAATCACCGGGGGGCCGATTGCTCCCGGGCGCGGCGGGACCGAGGATGGCCAGCATGACGATCACCGCGGCCCCGCTGGCCCCGCATCCGGACCGGCTGCTGCCGGCCGAGCCGGGCACCAGGGCGGTGGCCCGGCGGCTGTACCAGGCGGTCAGGGGGCTGCCGATCATCTCCCCGCACGGGCACGTCGACCCTCGGCTGCTGCTCGACGACCAGCCGTTCCCCGACCCGGCCACGCTGTTCGTCACCCCCGACCACTACGTGACCCGGCTGCTGCACGCGAACGGCGTCCCGCTCGAACAGCTCGGGGTCGGCCGCGGCCCGCTGTCCGAGGCCGAGGCCCGTGGCGTCTGGCGGCAGCTGTGCGCCCACTGGCCGGTCTTCCGGGGCACGCCGGTCCGGTACTGGCTGGAGGCCGAGCTCGCGGAGATCTTCGGCGTCCGGGTGCGGCCCTCGGCCGAGACGGCCGACGCGGTCTACGACGCGGTGGCCGAGCGGCTCGGGCAGGACGGCTACCGGCCGCGGGCCTTGTTCGACCGGTTCGGCATCTCGGTGCTGGCCACCACGGACGACCCGTGCGACGACCTCGCGACGCACGCCGCGCTGGCCGCCGACCCGACCTGGCCGCACCGGGTGTTGCCGACGTTCCGGCCGGACCGCTACCTCGAGCCGGCCGCCGCCGACTGGGCCGCACTGGTCGGCCGGCTCGGCGAGGTGGCCGGCGTCGACACCGGCAGCTACGCCGGCTGGGTCGCGGCCATGGAGGCCCGCCGGGCATACTTCCGGGCCCACGGCGCAGTCTCGACCGACCACAGCCACGAGGACGTCGGCACCGAGCCGTTGGACGCCGCCGACGCCGAGCGCGTCTACGCGACGGCGCTGGCCGGCCGGGTCGACCCGGCCGCGGCCACCGCGCTGCGCCGGCACATGCTGCTCGAGATGGCCCGGATGGCCACCGAGGACAGCCTCACCATGACGCTGCACCCCGGCGTCCGGCGCAACCACCACCGACCGACGCTCGCCGCGTTCGGGCCGGACACCGGCCACGACATACCGCTGCGCGCCGGATTCACCGACCCGCTGCGGCCGCTGCTCGAGCGGTTCGGCACCCACCCGAACCTCACCCTGGTGCTGTTCACCCTCGACGAGACGGCGTTCTCCCGGGAGCTGGCCCCGCTGGCCGGGTTCTACCCCTCGGTCTACCTGGGCGCTCCCTGGTGGTTCCTGGACGCGCCCGACGCGGCGCGCCGGTTCCGCCGCGCGGTGACCGAGACGGCCGGCTTCGCCAAGACCTCCGGCTTCGTCGACGACACCCGGGCGTTCTGCTCGATCCCGGCCCGGCACGACATGGCCCGGCGGCTGGACGCCGGCTTCCTGGCCGGACTGGTCGTCGAGCACCGGCTGGACGAGGACGAGGCGCTGGGGACGGCCGTCGATCTGGTGGTCGGCCGCCCGACGGCCGTGTTCGGCCTGTGAGCCGGCTGCGACGGACCGCGCCGGCACCGCCCGTGCGCGTCGTCCACCTCGGGCTGGGCAGCTTCTTCCGAGCCCACCAGGCCTGGTACACCCACCACTCCCCGGACGCCGCCGAGTGGGGCATCGCCGCGTTCGCTGGCCGCTCGGCCGCCCTCGCCGAGGCGCTGGCCGGCCAGGACGGCCTCTACACGCTGGTCACCAGGGCCGCCGACGGTGACCGGTTCGAGGTGGTCGGCAGCGTGTCCGCGGCGCACGCCGCTACCGACCACGAGGCGTGGCTGGGCTATCTGGCCTCCCCCGACCTCGCCGTGGTGACCCTCACGGTGACCGAGGCGGGATACCGGCCGGGCCCCGGGAGCGCGGTGGAGCGGCTGGTCGCCGGCCTGGTGGCCAGACGAGACGCCGACGCCGGACCGCTCACGCTGCTGCCCTGCGACAACCTCGCGCACAACGGGGCCGTGCTCGCCCGCGCCGTCACCGGGTTCGCCGAGCGGGCCGACCCGAGGATGCTGCCGTGGCTGACCTCGTCGGTCTCGTTCGCGACCACCATGGTCGACCGGATCACCCCGCGCACGACGGACGACGACGTGCGGGTGGTCGCTGCGGCCACCGGGGTGGACGACGCCGTCCCCGTCGTCACCGAGCCGTTCAGCGAGTGGGTCGTCAGCGGGGCCTTCCCCGCGGGCCGACCGTCGTGGCAGGCCGCCGGCGTGCTGCTCACCGACGACCTCGCGCCGTTCGAGCAGCGCAAGCTGTGGCTGCTCAACGGGGCGCACTCGCTGCTCGCCTACGCGGCACCGCTGCGTGGCGCGGTCACCGTGGCCGACGCGGTGGCCGACCCGGTGGTCCGCCGCTGGCTGGGGGCCTGGTGGGACGAGGCGTCGGTCCACCTGCCCCAGCCGGCGGTCGAGCTGACGGCGTACCGGGCCGCGCTGCTCGACCGGTTCGCCAACCCGCGGATGCAGCACCGGCTCGCCCAGATCGCCGCGGACGGCTCGCAGAAGCTGCCGGTGCGGATCCTCCCCGCGCTGCGGGCCGAGCGCGCGGCCGGGCGGCTGCCGGAGGGTGCGACGCTGGCGCTGGCCGCCTGGGTCTGCCACCTGCGCGGCGCGGGAGGGCCGGTGGACGACGTCCGAGCCGAGCAGTACCTGCCGCTGGCCAGGGGGCCGCTGACCGAGGCCACCCGCCGGGTGCTGGCCGCCCTGGACCCCGAGGCCGGCGCCGACCCCGAGCTGGTCACCGCCGTGGCCGCCGTCGCGAAGGAGCTGGGCCCGTCATGACCACCCCCGCTGTCCCCCGGGTGATCCTGGGCCTGGACGTCGGCACCACCGGCACCAAGGCGGTCGCCTTCGCGGTCGGCTCGACCTGGCGGCAGGTCGCCGTCCGCGAGTACCCGCTGCTGCAGCCCGCGCCCGGCCAGCAGGTGCAGGACCCGGACCTGGTGATGGCGGCCGCCGAGGGCGCGCTGGCCGAGTGCGTCGCGGCCGCCACGGACGCCGAGGTGGTCGGGATCTCCATCAGCACGGCCATGCACGGGCTGATCGGCCTGGACGCCGAGCATCGGCCGCTCACCCCGCTGCTCACCTGGGCCGATGCGCGGGCGGGCGCCCAGGCGGCCGCGCTGCGCGCCTCCGGGCAGGCGGCCGAGCTGCAACGCCGGACCGGCACGCCGGTGCACCCGATGACCCCGCTGACCAAGCTCATGTGGTTCCACCAGGACGACCCGCAGACCGCGGCCGCGGTGCGCTGGTGGCTCGGGCTCAAGGACTACGTCGTGTGGCGGCTCACCGGGACCCTGGTCACCGAGCTGTCGTCGGCGTCCGGCACCGGGCTGCTCGACCTGGCCACCCGGGACTGGGACCCCACGGCGGTGGCACTGTCCGGGGCTCGGGTGGACCAGCTGCCGCCGGTCCGCCCGACGACCGATCACCTGGGCCTGTCGGCCGTGACGGCGGGACGGCTGGGACTGGCCGCAGGGACGCCGGTGGTGCTCGGCGCCGGCGACGGACCGCTGGGCAACCTGGGCACCGGGGCGCTGGCGCCGGGCGTGGCCGGGCTCAGCCTGGGCACGAGTGGCGCGATCCGGATGGTCGTCCCCGCGCCCCCGGCCGACCTGGACGCGGCGCTGTTCTGCTACGCGCTCACCGACGAGCGCTGGGTGGTCGGGGGCGCCGTGAGCAACGGCGGGATCGTCGAGCGGTGGGCGGGCACGGCGCTGGTGCCGGACCTGGTCGCCGCGGCCGGCAGCACCGCAGCCGACGAGGCGGTGCTGGACCTGGCCGCCTCGGTGTCCCCCGGCAGCGACGGGCTGGTGATGCTGCCGTACCTGCTGGCCGAGCGGGCTCCGCTGTGGGACCCGGACCTGCCCGGCGCCTACCTCGGGCTGCGCCGCGGGCACACCCGGGCGCACCTGGTGCGGGCCGCCGTCGAGGGGGTCTGCCTGCAGCTGTCCACGATCCTGGACCGGCTGGACCGGCTGCAGCCGGTGACCGCCGTCCGGGTGACCGGTGGGGTGTTCCGCTCGCCGCTGTGGCGCGACGTGCTGGCGGCGGTGCTGGACCGGCCGCTCCACCTGGTGGGCACCGAGGAAGGGACGGCGCGGGGGGCGGCAGCGCTCGGGCTGTTTGCGCTGGGCCTCGCCTCCGACCTCGAGTCGGCGCTGGCCCTGCTGCCGGACCCCGCCGCGGACGACGCCGCGCAGGTCACCGCCGACCCGGCCCTGGTCGAGGCGTACCGGTCCACCAGGGCGGCGATCCCCGGGCTCATCGAGGGGCTCGTGCCAGTGGCCGAGCTGTTCGGCCGCCCCCACGACTCGGATCGGTCCTAGAAACGGCGATCGACGCTCAGCCCTCTGCCGTCGGGGGCAGCAGCGCCGCTCCGGTCTCCAGCAGGGTCTTCAGGCTGCAGAGCAGCCGCAGCCAGGACTCGTCGAGCTCGACGTCCGGCCGGCGCTCGAGATCGTCGTGGGTGAGCGCCACCCGGACGACGCCGGGCTCGATGTCGGTCAGCTCCCAGCTGACCCAGGACTGCGCGTCGTCGGCCGGGTCGCCGTCACTGCCGCTGCCGCTGCCGCTGCCGAAGCTGTGCACCAGCCGGCGTCCATGGTCGACGTGCACCACTTGGCCGACCAGCGTCGAGGCCGGCTCCCCACCGCAGAACGTGATGGTGGCGCCGGGGGTCCAGTCCGAGCAGACCGCCAGCCCGAAGTAGAACTGGCGGGTCAGCTCGGGGTCGGTGAGGGCCCGCCACACCTGCCCGGACGTGGCCGCGACGTAGAGCGTGAAGCTTCGGGTCTGCATGACGCCTCCGTCGGTCTCGGTCAGGAGCCGGTGACGATCCCGTGCGCACAGCAGGATCGACGGCGTCGCCGGGTCGATGCGGGACATCATGCGGGACTGGCTGCCGCAGCGGTAGGCCTCGGCGCAGACCGGCGCGAGGCCGGCGACGTGGTCGATCCGAGTCAGACCCTGCCCTCGGCCGCTGTCGGTCCGCTTGGAGTCCGCTTGCGGCCGGCCTCAGCCGCGATTCGTGGCCCACCCGGTCGTGGGGCCCGCGTTGTCCAGGCCGCCGTCCACCAGCACCGTGTCGCCGGTGATGTAGTCGCTGGCCGGCGTGGACAGGAAGACGATCGCGTGCGCGACGTCCTCCGGGGTTCCGAGGACACCGGCCGGCAGCGCGGAGGCCACCAGGTCGGGGTCCAGGCCGTACCGCTCCCAGGCCTCGGTGTGGATGATGCCGGGGGCCACGCAGTTGAGCCGGATGCCGTGCCGGCCCCACTCCACGGCCATGGTCCGGGTCATGCTCTCCACCCCGGCGCGGGCGGCCGCCGAGTGGGCCATCCCGGGCATCGCCCGCCGCGGGCTGATGACGACCGAGACGACCTTGCCGTAGCCGTGGGGGATCATCGACCGGTTCGCCACCTGGGTGGTCAGGTTGAACACGGCGTCCAGGTTGAGCCGGGTGACCGCCCGCAGCCCGTTGAGCGAGATGCCCTCGGCCGGCGAGACGAACTGGCCGCCGGCGTTGTTCACCAGGATGTCGATGCGTCCGTGCGCGGCCAGCACGGCGTCCAGCATGGCGTCCACCTGGTCCGGCTCACGGACGTCGCACGGGTAGGCGAGCACGTCACCCCCGGCCCGCTGGGCCAGCGCGGCGGTCTCCTCGACGAGCTGGGCGCGCCGCCCGGTGACCGCCACCCTCGCCCCGAGCGAGGCGAGCTCCAGCGCGGTGGCCCGGCCGATGCCGGTGCCCCCTCCGGTGACCAGCGCGGTACGGCCGTCGAGCAGCCCGGGGCGGAAGAGATCGACCATCCCGGCAACCTACCGGCGGCCACCCCCACCCCGCATGAAGGGCACCTTCCTGCAGAGGGGGGGTCAGCCGGCGGGGAGCCGGGTGCCCAGCGCGGCGCCCCAGGCCCTGGCCCGGTCCAGCTCCCCTTCGGCCGGCTGGTCGGGCGCCTCCGCCGGGCCGTCCACGCGGAAGCTCTCCGGGGCGGCGATCAGCCGGTAGCCGACCCGCCGCAGCTGTTGGCCGATCCCGTGGCCGGTCGCCCCGGTGAGCGGCCGCTGGGGCTCCGAGCGAGTGTCGAACGCCGCTGCGCGCACCCAGTCCACCGGCTCGAGACCGGCCAGCCAGGCCGCCAGCTCCGGGTCGATCCGCGGACCGCCCACGACCACCAGGTCCACGTCCCGGCCGGGTGCCGGGCTGCCGACGTCCTCGAGCAGGACGTCGTGCGGCAGCATGCCCTCGGCCACGGCCTCGGCCAGCTTGCGGGTTCCGCTGCACCTCGAGTCGACGACGATGAGCACACGCATGGCGACCTCCTGCCGCGGTGCCCCCCAGGACCGAGTCTGCCGCCCCGGCCGCGTCGAGGGAAGGGGCCAGCCAGGGTCAGTCGGTCTGCGGCCGGGCCGGCTCCGGCGGGGTCTCGGCGCCGCGTTCGGGAGCCTCCTGCGGCGGTGGCTCCTCGACCGTGTCGGCCAGGATCGGGTCGTAGTGCGAGCGGTAGGCCAGCGGCTGGCGGCGGGAGGAGTTGCGCAGGTGGGACGTGATCATCGCCGCGATCGGCAACGAGATGAAGGCGCCCATCGGCCCGGCGACCGCCCCTCCGGCCATCGCGGCCGCGAAGGCTACTCCGCCGTTGAGCTCCATGGTCTTGGAGCTGATCTTGGGACTGAGCACGTCGTTCTCGACCTGCTGGGAGATCAGCGTCCGGCCCAGCAGGATCAGCGCGGGGACCACGCCGACCAGCCCGAGCGTGACAATGATCGGGACGGCCGCCCCGATGTAGGTGCCGACCGTCGGGATGAACTCGGCGACGAAGCCCTCGAACACCGACATCGGCAGCGCGATCGTGAGGTCCACCCCGACGGCCAGCATGACGACGAAGAACAGCCCACCGCTGATGAACACGAGCAGCAGCCGCGGGTCGAAGTAGCCGCGGGTCGAAGTAGCCGCCGGTCTGTTCCACCGCGGTGTCCGTGGCCCAGCCGATCCGCTGCTGGTGCTCGGCTGGAACCGGGTGAGGAACGCACGGCGGATCTGCGGGGCGTCGGCCGCGAAGTGAAACGCGAACATGGCGATCGTGAAGAACGGGAAGATCAGGCTGACCGCGCTGCCGGCCAGGCCGAGCAGGCTGAAGCCACTGTCCTGCACCCACGCCGACAGCTGCTGGTTGAACTCCTCCGCGCTGGCCTGGGCCGAGCTCTCGCCGATCGACAGGTGGAAGGTCGTCGAGACCTGCTCGATCCACACCGGCAGCTGTTGGGCGATCTGGCCGGCCAGCTGCTCGATCGCCGGGATCAGGACGACGATGAGCAGCACGGTGAACAGGGCCGCTGCCGCAAAGATCGCCCCCGTGCCCGCCCCCGGCCGCTAGCCCCACCTCCGGTTGAAGAAGGTGACGCCCGGGTCCATGGCCCGGCCGACGAACAGGCCGATCACCACCATGCTGACCACAGCGCGCGCGGGGACACCCACTCGGGCGCGGCCGCGACCCGGACTTTCGGTCCGCACCCGGGACGGTTGCTCGCCCGGGTCCGCAGGCTCGGAAGCCATGCCGGACCCTCCTCGCGCGAGCCGACCGACCCGCCTGCCCTGACGCTAGCGGCTGCGTGGGACCGGACGAGAGACGTTGCTCCCCGGCGGGTCGGCTCAGGACCGGTCGGCGAGGTGCAGCTGCTTGAGCGCCTTCTGCTGGTCGGCGTGGTGCTTGAGGACGACGCCCAGCGTTCCGCCGGCGGCGTCGGCGTCGAGGGTGTCCAGGCCCAGCGCCAGCAGGGTGCGCGCCCAGTCGATGGTCTCCGAGATCGACGGCGGCTTGCGCAACTCCAGGCTGCGCAGCGCCCGCACGGTGCGAACGATCTGCTCGGCCAGCGCGTCGGCGACCTGCGGCACCCGGGTGAGCACGATGGCCTTCTCGCGGGCGGCGTCCGGGTAGTCCAGGTGCAGGTACAGGCACCGGCGCTTGAGCGCCTCGGACAGCTCCCGCGTGGCGTTCGACGTCAGCACGACGAACGGACGCCGGGTCGCCGTGATGGTGCCCAGCTCGGGGACGGTGACCTGGAAGTCGGAGAGCACCTCGAGCAGCAGCCCCTCCACCTCGACATCGGCCTTGTCGGTCTCGTCGACGAGCAGCACGGTCGGCTCGGTCCGTCGGATCGCGGCGAGCAGCGGCCGTTCGAGCAGGAACTCCTCGCTGAAGATGTCGTCGTGGACGGCGTCCCAGGTGGCGTCGTCCGAGGAGGACTGGGCGGCCTGGATCCGAAGCAGCTGCTTCTTGTAGTTCCACTCGTAGAGCGCACGGGCCTCGTCCAGCCCCTCGTAGCACTGCAGCCGCACCAGCCCGGCGCCGGTGGCCGCCGCCACGGCCTTGGCCAGCTCGGTCTTGCCGACGCCGGCCGGTCCCTCGACGAGCAGCGGCTTGCCCCGCCGGTCGGCCAGGAACACGACGGTCGCGATGGCGTCGTCGGTCAGGTAGCCGGCGCTCGCCAGCCGGTCCCGGACGTCGGCAACGGAGGCGAAGACCGGCGCGGTCACGCGCGCACCACGGACACGTGCGCGGCCAGCTCGAGGCTCAGCTCGGCGTACTCGTCGGCGCTGCCCACGAGCACCGTGCCGTCCGACCTGCGGACCCTGACCAGCTCCCCCGGCTGGACGCCGGCCCGGCGCAGCGCGGTCATGAGCGCCGGGTCGCCCTGCAGCGGCTCACCGATCCGGCGCACAACTACCCGCCGGGGGCTCGCGGTGGCGACCTCGTCGAGGCCGACCAGCCGCTCGTGCGGATCGGGCCTCGGGGCGTCCCCCAGCTCGTGCAGCCCGGGGATCGGGTTGCCGTACGGGGAGTCGGTGGGGTGGCCGAGCAGCTCGAGCAGCCGCAGCTCGACCGCCTCGGACATCACGTGCTCCCAGCGGCAGGCCTCGGCGTGCACCTCCTCCCAGGGCATCCCGATGACGTCGACGAGCAGCCGCTCGGCCAGCCGGTGCTTGCGCATCACCCGGGTCGCCACCTGGCGGCCCTGGGGGGTCAGCTCGAGGTGCCGGTCCCCCTGCACGACCAGCAGGCCGTCGCGCTCCATCCGGGCCACGGTCTGGCTGACGGTGGGACCGCTTTGGCCCAGCCGCTCGGCGATGCGGGCGCGCAGCGGGACCACGCCCTCCTCCTCCAGCTCGAAGACCGTGCGGAGGTACATCTCCGTGGTGTCGATGAGATCGCTCACGCGGTCCGGTCCGCCTTGTCGCTCGTCGGTGGGGAACCCGGCCCCCATTCTCACCGATCACGGCGGCCTTCGCTGCCCCCCAGCTCCGAACTGCGGGGTCCGCGCCCGGCCCCTAGGGTCGACGGCCATGGGCGTTCGGGTGTGGTGGGTACGCCGCGACCTGCGGCTGGCCGACAACCCGGCGCTGCTCGCCGCTGCGCGGGACAACGCTTCGGTGCTGCCGCTGTTCGTGCTGGACCCGGCGCTGTGGAGGCCTGCCGGGGCGCCCCGGCAGGCCTACCTGCTCCGCAGCCTGCGGGCGCTGGACGGCGACCTCGGTGGGGCGCTGCACGTGCGCCGCGGCGACCCGGTCGCGGTGCTGCCCGCGGTGGCCGCGCTGCTGGGTGCCGACGAGGTCCACGTGGCCGCGGACCACGGGCCGTACGGGGCCGGACGGGACACCGCGGTCGAGCGTGCCCTGGCCGGGCGCGGCGTCGCGTTGGTGCGCACCGGGTCGCCGTACGCGGTGGCGCCGGGGCGGGTGCGCACGGGCGACGGCACGCCGTACCGGGTCTACACGCCGTTCTACCGGGCCTGGGGCGCGCACGGCTGGCGGCCGCCCGCGGCCGGGACGGACCGGGTGCGCTGGGCTGCGCTCGACGGCGCCCAGGCGCTGCCGGCCGAGCCGGACCTCGGCACCGTCGTCCTGCCCCCCGCCGGCGAGCGGGCCGCGACCGAGCGCTGGCTGGCCTTCGCCGAGGCCGACCTGGACGGCTACGCGAGCGACCGGGACCGGCCCGACCGCGACCGGACCTCTCGGCTGTCGGTGCACCTGAAGTACGGCGAGCTGCACCCGCGCACCCTGCTGGCCGAGCTGGGCGACCGCCCGGGGCACGAGACGTTCCGCCGCGAGCTGGCCTGGCGGGAGTTCTACGCCGACGTCCTGCACCACCAGCCGGGGTCGGCCCGGACGTCCCTGCAGCCGCGACTGGCGGCCCTGGAGCACGACACCGGTGCGCTCGCGGAGCAGCGGCTGGCCGCCTGGCAGGCCGGGCGCACCGGCTACCCGTTCGTGGACGCCGGGATGCGGCAGCTGCTCGCCGAGGGCTGGGTGCACAACCGGGTGCGGATGGTGGTGGCCAGCTTCCTGGTCAAGGACCTGCACCTGCCCTGGCCGCTGGGCGCGCACTGGTTCCTGCGACACCTCGTGGACGGGGACTTGGCCAGCAACCAGCACGGCTGGCAGTGGGTCGCCGGCACCGGGACCGACGCCGCGCCGTACCACCGGGTGTTCAACCCGGTGGGCCAGGGACTGCGGTTCGACCCGGACGGCGACTACGTGCGGCGGTACGTGCCCGAGCTGCGGGGCGTCCCCGGCCCCGCGGTGCACGAGCCGTGGGCCCTCCGAGGGGGTCCGCCCGCCGGCTACCCGGACCGGATCGTCGACCACTCGGTGGAACGGACCGAGGCTCTGCGTCGCTACCAGCAGCTCAGGCGCTAGCCTCCCCGGGTGCGAGTCGTCAGCGTCATCAGCCTGAAGGGCGGGGTCGGCAAGACCTCGGTGACCCTCGGACTGGCCGGCGCGGCGTGGGAGCACGGGCTGCGCATCCTGGTGGTCGACCTCGACCCGCAGGGCAACGCCTCCACCGTGCTCGACCCGGCCCGGGTGCTGTTCACCGCCAGCGACGTGCTCTCCGACCCGCGCCCCGAGCTGCTGGCCCACGCCATCGTGCCCAGCGGCTGGGGCCCCGAGGTCGAGCTGATCGCCGCGGACTCCCTGCTCGAACGGCACAACGCGAACGTCGGCCGGGAGGCCACCCTGCGGCTGCGGATCGCCATGAGCGGGCTGACCGACTACGACCTGGTGCTGGTCGACAGCCCGCCGTCCCTGGGCGCGCTGACCCGCAACGCGCTGGCCGCCAGCCACCAGGCCGTGGTGGTGGCCGAGCCGAGCCTGTTCGCCCTGCAGGGCGCTGCGGCCGCGCTCGAGGCGGTCGACCTGGTCCAGGCCGACAACCTGCGGCTGCGCCCGTACGGGATCGTGGTCAACAAGATGCGGGCGCAGTCGCTCGAGCACCGCTACCGGCTGGAGGAGCTGCGCCGGGTCTACGACGGGCTGCTCGTCGAGCCGGTGATCCCGGACCGCACCGCCATCCAGCAGGCCGAGGGCGCGTGCGTGCCGGTGCAGGCGTGGCGGTCGTCCGGCGCCCGGGAGATCGCGGACGCGTTCGACGACCACCTGGGGGCCCTGCTCGCCCAACGGGTCGACGACGGGCCCCTGACCAGAGGACGACGATGACCAAGAAGCCTCCGTCCCAGCCGGTGTCGGCATCGGCGTCGGCATCGGAGCCGGAGCCGGAGCCGGCATCGAACCCGGCGCCCCGGCCCGCGCGCAACCCGGCCCCCCGGCCGGCGCTGCCCCGCCGCACGCTCGGGCCGCACGGCGCCCAGCCGGCCGACGAGGCCGGCGGGCCGACCGACGTCGACGCCTGGGTGGCCGAGGCCCGCAGCCGGACGGCCGACCCGCAGGCCGCCGAGCCGGCTCCGCTGGCCGGGAGGGACGCGCTGCTGCCGCCCGTCGCCGAGGCTGAGGCGCGCAAGCCCGCCGCGGAGGAGCCGCCCCGGGCCCGGACCGGGCGGGCCACCATCCCGTCGCTGTCCGAGCTGATGCCGCGCAGCGTGCCGAGCGCGGTCCGGCCGACCCCGCCGTCGACGGTGAAGAAGCCGAAGAAGCACAAGCGGGAGGAGAAGCCGACCAGGGGGCATGACACGGCGGCCGACCCGCAGGTCGAGCTCGTCGTGCCGGTCACCAAGTCGCTGCGCAAGCGGCTGAAGTCCAAGGCGGCCATGAGCGGGATGAGCCCGGAGGAGGCCACCGCGTTGCTGGTCTCGGTGTGGGTCGACGGCTGAGCCCGAGCCGCCGGTGACCACGGGGGCGGCCGTTGACGGGGCCGCGGCCTTCGTCCCGACCGGGGTCGGGCTGGACGGCCTGCGGGTGGCCGCCGTCGGCTGCCGCGGCTGCGAGCTGTTCGAGGGCGCCACCCAGACCGTGTTCTCGGCCGGGTCCGCGACCGCCCGGGTCGCCCTGGTCGGCGAGCAGCCGGGCGACGTCGAGGACCGGCGCGGGCT
Source organism: Actinomycetes bacterium (assembly GCA_036510875.1). Classification (NCBI taxonomy): domain Bacteria; kingdom Bacillati; phylum Actinomycetota; class Actinomycetes; species Actinomycetes bacterium. The sequence goes on along the minus strand of DATCDE010000289.1, from coordinate 8,918 downwards.
GCCGTTCGTCGGCCCGGCCGGCCAGCTGCTCGACCGGGCCATGACCGACGCCGGACTCGACCGGGCGAGCGCCTACGTGACGAACGCGGTCAAGCACTTCCGGTTCCGCAGCCAGGCCGGCGGGCGGCGCATCCACCAGACGCCGGACCTGGCCCACCTCACGGCCTGCGCGCCGTGGCTGCGGGCCGAGCTGTCCATCGTCGACCCGCTGGTGGTGGTGCTGCTCGGCGCGACCGCGGGCAAGGCGCTGCTCGGCCCGTCGTTTCGGGTGACTGCGATGCGCGGCCGGCTGCTCCCGCGGGCCGGCTGGGCCGACGAGCCGGCCGCGGTCCACTCCGGCTGGTTCCTGGCCACCACCCACCCGTCCGCCGTGCTGCGCGCCGACGACCGCGAGGCCGCCTACGCCGCCCTGGTGAGCGACCTGCGCACCGCCGCCGCCGTCCTCGGGGGAAGTCAGCCGGCAGGGGACTGGGCGTCGTAGCGGGCGAAGGCGGGGTGGCGCGCCGCCAGCAGCAGCACGCCGGCGATGCACAGCAGGCCGCCGCTGACGATGGACACGGTCGGGGTGAACAGCTGGGCCACCGCGCCCGACTCGACGTCGCCGAGCCGCGGGCCGCCGGCCACCACCACGATGAACACGCCCTGCAGTCGTCCGCGCAGCGCGTCCGGGGTGGCCACCTGCAGGATCGTCGTCCGGAACACCGCACTCACCATGTCGGCCGCGCCGGCCACCGCCAGGAACGCCATCCCGACGACCAGCGTCCGGGTGAGCCCGAACGCCGCGATGGCCGCGCCCCAGATGATGATCGCGATGAGCACCGCGCGGCCCTGCCAGCGCACCCGGCTGAGGCCCCCGGAGAACAGCGCGGCCGCGAGCGCCCCGAACGCCGGCGCCGCCGCCAGCAGCCCTACCGTCCCCGCTCCCCCGCCGTAGAACGTCTCGGCCACCGCGGGAAACAACGCCCGCGGCATCCCGAACACCATGGCGACCAGGTCGACCGCGAACGCCATGAGCAGGATCCGCTGGCCCCTGAGGAACCGCAGCCCCTCGGCCACCATGACCAGGCCGGCCCGCTCGTGCCGCGCACCCAGCGGCGGCAGCGACGGCAGCCGCCAGGTCGCGTAGAGCGCCGCCCCGAAGGTCAGCAGGTCGGTGCCGTAGGCCGCCTGCGGCCCGAACAGGCCGTACACCGCACCGCCCAGCAGCGGCCCGAGGGTGTATCCCAGGTTGAAGGTCACCTGGCCGAGGGCGTTCGCGGCCGGCAGCAGGTCCAGCGGCAGCAGGCGCGGCACCACGGCGCCGCGGGCCGGGTTGTTCACCGCGAAGAACGCCGACTGCACCGCCACCACGGCGTAGAGCAGGCCCACCGAGCGCAGCCCCATCAGTGCCTGCGCGAACAGCACCGCCGACATCACGGCCAGGCCGGACGACGTCACCATGAGCAGCCGGCGCCGGTCCACGGCGTCCGCGATCGCCCCGCCGTACAGCCCGAACCCGATGAGCGGCACCAGCGCGAACATTCCCACCAGACCCACCGACAGCGACGACCCGGTGATCGCGAACACCTGGATGGCGATCGCCACCGCGGTCATCTGCTGGCCCAGGTTGGACACGGTCAGCCCGATCCACAGCCGCCGGTAGGCGGGCGAGACCCGCAGCGGGGTGACGTCGGCGACGACGGACCTGGCCAGCGCGCGCGCAGCCGGCCGGGACGGCCACCAGGATCGGGACACGGCGTCAGGGTGCCATCCGCAAATCCGGTGGTACCTGTCGGGTCGGCGACGTACCGTCGAAGGCACGCAGGAGAGGAGGTGGTCCGACAGTTGATCAGTGATCGGACGAGCGAGGTGGCTGTCCGCTAGCCGCCGGCTCCGGTGCGACCGGCCGCAGGGCGGTTGGCCAGTACCAGGCAGTCACCCGACCCGCGGGCGCCGGATTCGTCCTCCGGCTCTCCTGCCCCATGGCAGGGCCCGCGGGTCGCTGCTGCCCGGCCCCCTGCTCGGACCCTGACGAACCCGACCCTCACGGCGACAGGCGGGCGAGCGTCCACCCCTGGGCCGAGTCCGGGTCCCGACGGTACCGCAGCCGGTCGTGCAGCCGGCTGGTCCGCCCCTGCCAGAACTCCAGCGACTCCGGCACCAGCCGCAACCCGCCCCAGTGCGGCGGCATCGGCACCGCCCTGCCAGCCGGGTACCGCGCCGCCACGGCGGCGACCCGCTCCTCCAGCCAGTCCCGCGACGGGATCACCTCCGACTGCTCGCTGGCCCAGGCGCCCAGCTGGGCGCTGTGCGGCCGCTGCGCGAAGTAGGACGCCGACTCCTCCGGGCCCACCCGCTCGACCGTGCCGGTGACGCCCACCTGCCGTTCGATCCCCACCCACGCGAACAGCAGGGCCGCCCTCGGGTTCCCCTCGAGGTCACGGCCCTTGCGGGAGCGGTAGTTGGTGAACCACACGAACCCGCGCGCGTCGACGCCCTTGAGCAGCACGGTGCGGGCGCTCGGCTGGCCGTCGGGGTCGACCGTGGCCAAGACCATCGCGTTCGGCTCGGGGATGCCGGCCGCGACCGCGTCGGCCAGCCAGCGGTGGAACTGCTCGACCGGGTCGGTGGCGACGTCCTGCTCGGACAGCCCCCGGTCGGCGTACTCGCGGCGCAGGGCGGCGAAGTCGTGCTCCATGGGCCCGTTCCTAGCACCCTGGGGCACGACCCGTCGTCTGGACGGCGTCCGGACAGCGCACACGCCCCGCCCCACCCGCGATGTGCCAGGGCTCGGGCGAGCGTGGTGAGATGGGGGGCGCTACCCACCGGTAGGCCCATTGACGAGATCGCCGGACACCCCCCGGTCAGAGCACAGGAGCGGCGCATGTCGGACTTCAAGCCCGGCCTGGAGGGCGTCATCGCCTTCGAGACCGAGATCGCGGAGCCGGACAGGGACGGTGGCTCGCTGCGCTACCGCGGCGTGGACATCGAGGACCTCGTGGGCCGGGTCTCCTACGGCAACGTGTGGGGCCTGCTGGTCGACAACGAGTTCAACCCGGGACTGCCGCCGGCCGAGCCGTTCCCGATCCCGGTGCACTCCGGTGACGTCCGGGTGGACGTGCAGAGCGCGATCGCCATGCTCGCCCCGGCGTGGGGCCTGCACCCGCTGCTGGACATCGACGACACGGTCGCCCGCGAGGACCTGGCCCGGGTGTCGGTCATGGCCATGTCCTTCGTCGCGCAGTCCGCGCGCGGGATCGGCCTGCCGATGGTGCCGCAGAGCCACATCGACGAGGCGCACACCATCGTCGAGCGGTTCATGATCCGCTGGCGGGGCGAGCCGGACCCCAAGCACGTGCAGGCCGTCGACGCCTACTTCGTCTCCGCCGCCGAGCACGGCATGAACGCCTCCACGTTCACGGCCCGGGTCATCGCCTCGACCGGCGCGGACGTCGCGGCCTCGATCTCCGGCGCCGTCGGCGCCATGAGCGGCCCGCTGCACGGCGGGGCGCCGTCCCGGGTGCTCGGCATGATCGAGGAGATCGAGCGCAGCGGCGACGCCGAGGGCTACGTGAAGTCGGTGCTCGACAAGGGCGAGCGGCTGATGGGCTTCGGCCACCGGGTGTACCGGGCCCAGGACCCGCGGGCCCGGGTGCTGCGCCGCACCGCCCAGCAGCTGGGCGCCCCCCGGTTCGAGGCGGCCGAGGCGCTGGAGCGCGCGGCGCTCAGCGAGCTGCGCGCCCGCCGCCCGGACCGGGTGCTCGAGACCAACGTCGAGTTCTGGGCCGCCATCGTGCTGGACTTCGCCCAGGTGCCGGCGCACCTGTTCACCTCGATGTTCACCTGCGCCCGGCTGGCCGGGTGGAGCGCGCACATCCTGGAGCAGAAGCGCACCGGTCGGCTGGTCCGCCCGTCCGCCCGGTACGTGGGAGCGGGACCGCGCCAGCCCGAGGCGGTGCCCGGCTGGGGCCCGGAGATGATCGAGCCGTCCTACCTGTAGCCCGGCCGCGGCCCCTGGCTCGAGCCGCCGCGGGGCGGCACCTAGGCTGGATGACGTTCCCGACCAGCCGCGAACCCTTGGGCCTGCCATGAGCACTGACGCCGTCAGCACCGATCCCACCCAGATCGTCATCCCGGCCGATCTCCGGCCGGCTGACGGCCGGTTCGGCTCTGGGCCGAGCAAGGTCCGTCCCGAGCAGGTAGCGGCCCTCAGCGCGGTGGCCACGAGCTACCTGGGCACCTCGCACCGGCAGAAGACGGTGAAGAGCCAGGTGGGCCGGCTGCGCGCCGGCCTGCGCGAGATGTTCGGGCTGCCCGAGGGGCACGAGGTCGTGCTCAGCAACGGCGGCTCCACCGCCTTCTGGGACGCCGCGACGTTCGGCCTGATCCGGACCAAGAGCCAGCACCTGTCCTTCGGCGAGTTCGGCTCCAAGTTCGCCGCCGCTGCCAAGGCCGCGCCGTTCCTCGCCGACCCCACCGTCGTCACGAGCGAACCCGGTGACGCGCCGCAGTTCGCCCCCGAGCCCGGCGTCGACGTCTACGCCAGCCCGCACAACGAGACCTCGACCGGCGTGGCCGTGCCGGTACGGCGGGTGGCCGGGGCCGACGACGGCGCGCTCATGGTGTGGGACGCGACCTCCGGAGCGGGCGGCCTGCCCATGGCCCCGGCCGAGTCCGACGTGTACTACTTCGCACCGCAGAAGAGCTTCGGCTCGGACGGCGGGCTGTGGGTGGCCCTGATGAGCCCGGCCGCCATCGAGCGGATCGCCGAGATCAGCGGCAGCGGCCGGTGGATCCCCGCCTTCTTGGACCTGCAGACCGCGGTGGACAACTCCCGTCTGGACCAGACGTACAACACCCCCGCGCTCGCCACCATCTTCCTGATGGCCGAGCAGGTCGACTGGTTCAACTCCCAGGGCGGCCTGGACTGGTGCGTTCAGCGCACCGCCGAGTCGAGCGGCGCCCTGTACACCTGGGCCGAGAAGTCCGACTTCGCGACGCCGTACGTCGCCGACCCCGCGAAGCGGTCGCAGGTCGTCGGCACCATCGACCTGGACGACGCCGTCGATGCCACCGCCGTGGCCAAGGCGTTGCGAGCCAACGGGATCGTGGACACCGAGCCGTACCGCAAGCTGGGCCGCAACCAGCTGCGGATCGCCATGTTCCCGTCGGTCGACCCGGCCGACGTGGCCGCGCTCACGGAGTGCATCGACTTCGTCGTCGCGCAGCTGGGGTGACCGCCGCCGCACCCAGCGGGAGCCGTGGGCCGCGCCTGGTCCGGGACCGGCTGACCTGGGCGGGCTACCTGCTGCTCGGGCTGTGGGCGTTCTTCCTCTACGGGTTCGGGCCCACCGTGCCGCTCGTGGGGGCCGAGCTCGGGGTCAGCCGCGCGCTCAGCGGCCTGCACGGCACCGCGATGGCGGTGGGTGCCGTGGTGGCCGGGCTGGCCGGGTCGGCGGTCGTCGCCCGGTTCGGTCGCCGGCTGGTGCTGTGGAGCGGCGTGCTGGGGATCAGTGCCGGCCTGCTGCTCTACGTCGGGGGACGCAGCCTGCCGGTCACCCTCGCCGGGGCGCTGGTCGCCGGGACGGCCGGGTCGTTCCTGGTCAACACGGTCAACGCCGTCCTGGCCGACGACCACGGGTCGGCGGCGCCGGCCGCGCTGTCCCAGGCCAACGCGATGGCCAGCGGTGTCGGCACGGTGGCCCCCCTGGTGGTCGGGGCCGCCGTCGCCGTCGGGCTGGGCTGGCGGGCCGGCCTGCTCGTGCTGCTGCCGCTGGCCGCCGCGGTGTACCTGTCCTTTCGCACCGTGCCGGTGCCGGAGCAGCTGCCGGTGCACCGCGACGCGCACCCCGGCGGTGTGCGGCGGCTGCCCGCGGCGTACTGGGTCAGCTGGGGCGTGCTGGTCTGCGTGATCGCCATCGAGTTCTGCCTGTCGCTGTGGTCCGGCGACCTGCTGCGCACCCGGTTCGCGCTGCCGCCCGGCTACGCGACGGCGTCCTGGGGTGCGGTGCTGGCCGGCATGACTGTCTCCCGGCTGCTGGGCAGCCGTTGGACGGCGCGGCACGCGGTCGACGCGCTGCTGTTGCGCTCGCTGGGCGTCCTGCTCGTCGGTTTCGCTGTGTTCTGGGCCGCCCCGGTGGCCTGGCTGGCCGTCGTCGGCCTGGTCGTGGCCGGCCTCGGCATGGGCCTGCAGTACCCGCTGACCATCGGGCGGGCGCTGCACGCCTCGGCCGGCAGAACCGACCTGGCCTCGGCCCGCGCCTCGCTGGGCGCCGGGCTCGCGGTGGGGCTGGGGCCGTTTGCGCTGGGCGCGCTGGCCGACTCGTTCAGCGTGCGGGCGGCGTTCTTGCTGGTGCCGGCGCTGGCACTGGTCGCGATGGCCGGGCTGCTGGCCAGCCGCCGGCGGCTCGGCGTCGCCGGCTGAGTTGGCGGCTGACGTCGGCGGGAGCGGTCACCGGAGGATGTCGGCCAGCTCGTCGTCCAGCAGCCGGGCCAGCGCCGGCGTGACCTGCCAGGCCGCCGTGAGCTCGCGGTACTGCGCCACCAGCTCGGGCGTGGGCGCGGCCCCGGTGCGGACCGCGCGGATCAGGGTGTTGCGCGGGGTGTGCTGGGAGGCCACGAACTCGACCACCTCCACCCGGTACCCGAGCAGCCGCAGCAGCGCGGCCCGCAGCGCGTCGGTGAGCACGTCCGCGAACCGCTCCCGCAGGATCCCGTGCCGGGCCAGCAGCCCGTACGGCTCGGGCGGCCGGTCCGCGGCGGCCAGCTGGCGCTGGAGGTCGTTGTGGCAGCACGGCGCCGCGAGCACCAGCGGGGCCTGCCAGCGGACCGCGCGGGCCAGCGCCTCGTCGGTCGCGGTGTCGCAGGCGTGCAGCGCGAGGACGACGTCGGGGGCGGGCACGTCGGCGTCCGAGATGGTGCCCTGGACGAAGTGCACGTCGCCCGCCCAGCCCAGCGACGCCGCGACCGCGGAGTTGTGCTCGCGGGCCTGGGCCTTGACGTCGACGCCGACCAGCTCGACCGGCAGGCCGCGGGCACCGGCGAGGTGCCGGTAGGCGGCGAAGGTGAGGTAGGCGTTGCCGCAGCCGAGGTCGACGACGCGCACCGGCCGATGCGGCAGCCGGGCCGGGTCGAGGACGGCGTCCAGGGCGCGCACGAACTCCTCGACCTGGTGGTACTTGTCCTGCCGGGACGGCTTGACCCGGCCCTGGGCGTCGGTCACCCCGAGCGCGTGCAGGAACGGCTCGGCCGGGTCCACCAGCCTTGGCTTGGGCCGGTCGTGGGCCCGCGACACCGCCAGCTCGCGGGCCGCGACGGCGCGGTGCACCTGGGCCTCGCCCTTCTTGGTGACCCGCAGCTGCACGGTCGCCTCGACGGTCTCCAGGTGCCAGTTGCCGAACGGCTCGGCCAGCAGCTCGTCCACAGCGGTCGCCGCCTCCGGCCCGTACGCGTGGTTGCGGGTGTGCGCCTGGGCGGCGTCGTGGGCGACCACCTGCAGCCGGCGGCCGGCCCTGAGGTCGACCGGCCGCAGCTCGACCCGGCGCCAGGTCGGGGTTGCGCCGCGCCGCCGTCCGCCGGCCACGGCGCGCAGCAGCCGGTCCGGGTCCAGGAGCAGCGGCCGTAGGTCGGCCAGGGCGTCGTCCAGCGGCTGGGGCACGTGTGCATTCTGGCCCGACCGGTGGCAGGGTCGGTCCATGGACTACACCCAACTGGGCCGCAGCGGCCTGTCCGTCTCCCGCATCGTCCTCGGCACCATGAACTTCGGGCCGGTCACCGACGAGCCGTCGTCCCACGCGATCATGGACCGCGCCCACGAGCACGGCATCAACTTCTTCGACACCGCCAACGTGTACGGCTGGGGCGAGAACAAGGGCCGCACCGAGGAGATCATCGGCAGCTGGTTCGCGCAGGGCGGGGGCCGCCGGGAGCGGACCGTGCTGGCCACCAAGCTGTACGGCGACATGGGCGACTGGCCGAACGAGGGCCGGCTGTCCGCGCTGAACATCCGGCGGGCCTGCGACGCGTCGCTGCGCCGGCTGCAGAGCGACCACATCGACCTGTACCAGATGCACCACGTGGACCGGGCCACTCCCTGGGAGGAGATCTGGGGTGCCATGGACGTGCTGCGCCAGCAGGGCAAGGTGCTCTACGTCGGCTCCTCGAACTTCGCCGGCTGGCACCTCGCCAAGGCCCAGGAGGCGGCCCGCCGCCGCGGCGGGCTCGGCCTGGTGAGCGAGCAGTCGATCTACAACCTGCTGGAGCGCTCGGTCGAGCTGGAGGTGCTGCCGGCGGCCGACGACTACGGGCTCGGCGTGATCCCGTGGTCGCCGCTGCACGGGGGGCTGCTCGGCGGGGTGCTGCGCAAGGAGCGCGAAGGGGTGCGGCGGACCCAGGGCCGGGCCCAGGAGGCCCTGGAGTTGCACCGCGAGCAGATCGCCGCCTACGAGGACCTGTGCGGCGAGCAGGGCGTCGAGCCGGCCGACGTGGCGCTGGCCTGGCTGCTGTCCCAGCCTGCGGTGACCGGGCCGATCGTCGGGCCGCGGACGCTGGGACAGCTGGACACCGCCGTCTCGGCCCTCGACGTCGCGCTGGACGAGGACACCCTGGCCCGGCTGGACGAGATCTTCCCCGGCCCGGGCGGCCCGGCCCCGGAGGCCTACGCCTGGTGACCCGTGCGAGCGCTAGCGGGTGATAGCGACGACGACCACGAACAGGACGAGGCCGGCCAAAGCGGCCAGCGTGACGACGCGGCGGCTCCGGGGGTTCACAGCCCGCGAGCCTAGCGGGACGGCGGCGGCGCACCGGTCAGCGACCAGCGGGTCACCGGGACGTGCTCGGGGCTGGGCCCGTTCTGGCTGCGCACCAGGACGATCGCCGACGCCGTCCAGGCCGGGCCGCGGTACCCCTCGAGCCGCGCCGCGAGCGGGCGGAGGTCGGCC
>DATCDE010000288.1 GCA_036510875.1 Actinomycetes bacterium | reverse complement strand
AGAGCCGGAGCACCCGGCCGCATCACCACGCCCGCAGCAAGCCAACCCCGCACACCGTCATCGACGCCATCATCCCCGGGCTAAGCGGTGGATCCGGGCTTAGCTGCGACCTTGCCCCGCTCCTATCGGACCATAGGAGCTTCGGTCATCTTGGGACGTGCCCATGTTGTGGGCGGTCAGGGTCGTCGACGGGTCACTCCTTTCCATGGGGACCCCACGAGTTCGGGACACGCCGGATCGTCACCCGCAAGGACGACCCTGAAGCTCGGCTAACCTGCCCGTGACGAGTACCCCTAGCGGTTGGGGTCCTGTCCGATCGACCTGAGAGGGTTCGCATGACGGAGCCGACGCGTAACGCGCCCCCATGGGTGACCTGGGTACTGATCGTTGTCGGGGTGCTGTTCCTTGTCGCGGGGCTGGTCTACTTCGCCCGTCCGGCGGCGGAGCTGCCGAGCTTCTTCCCCGGTCACGACACGGCCCTGCACACCAAGCACATCAAGCACGGCATCGCCATGATCGGCCTCGCCGTCATCGCCTGGGTAGGAGCATGGCTCACCACCGGCACCAAGCCGACTTCCCCCGACCTGTCCACCTGACCGCCAGGCTGACCGACACGTTCGTCTCGCGACGTTTGAACCACCCTGGGTTGCTTGGAGGTTCCTGACCTTGGAAACGAGGATGGAGCCATGGGGAACGAAGGCACGCCTGGGCGGCCGACAATGCGTCGGTACTCGCCGGAGGAGAAGGCTCGTGCGGTCCGGCTGGTACGGCAGCTGCGCAAGGAGCTCGGCACCAGTCACGGGACGATCCGGCGGGTCGCGGACCAGATCGGTTGCGGGGTTGAGTCGCTGCGGACGTGGTCAAGCAGGCCGACATCGACGAAGGCGTCGAGCCCGGTGTGACGTCCGCGGAGGCTAGGCGGATCCGTGAGCTGGAGCAGGAGAACCGGGAGCTGCGGCGTGCCAATGATCTGCTGAGGCGGGCTTCGGCTATCTTCGCGGCGGAGCTCGACCGCCCATCGAGGTGATCGTCGCGTTCGTCGACGAGCACCGGAACGAGTTCGGGGTCGAGTTCATCTGCACGCGGCCGCAGGTGGCTCCGAGCAGCTACAACGCCGCGAAGAAGCGGCAGATCGCGCCGTCGGTGCGGGCCGTGCGGGACGCGCTGATGATGCAGGTCCTGCTCACGTTGTGGATCGCGAACCGGAAGGTCTACGGAGCCCACAAGCTGTGGAAGGCCGCCCAGCGTGCCGGCCACGACATCGGCCGTGACCAGGTCGCTTGCCTGATGCGAGAGCTGGGGATCGAGGGTGTGTCCCGGCTGCGGAAGAAGGTGTTCACCACCCGCGCGGACCCGGACGCGTCGCGGGCACCGGACCTGGTGAACCGGGTGTTCACCGTGGACCGGCCGACCCGTTGTGGGTGACGGACCTGACGTACGTCCCGACCCGGTCGGGGATGGCGTATGTGTGCTTCATCGTCGACGCTTTCAGCCGGCGCATCGTCGGTTGGCGGGTGGCGGCGAACATGAAGTCCGAGATGGTCCTGGACGCGGACAGCGGCCAGCGAAACGCGTTGATCAGTGGTAGGCGCGCGCAGAGTCCCACCGGGGTGTCGGGCTCCAGCGCTACCACGGTCCCCCACCGGGTGGTCGCGAGGCGGCCCCAGGTCGGGGACGGGCCCATCCGGAGCACCAGTACGCGACCCAGGTCTAGGCCGCTCATGTTCGTACAACTTCTCAGGATGTTGCACGCGCAGTGACGAGTGACGAGGGGCAACTCATGGTCATCGTTGCCGAGCACCACTTACGCGCCCCTATGGGTAGTGGCTACAGTCCGAGACGTCACGGTTAGACGAAGAGTGGGGGGAACCGTGGACCGTCTCCATTCCTTGCGTAGTCGCTTCGTGGATGCGCCAGACTCCGTTGGAGCCAAGTATCGGCAAAAGAGATCGGACCTCATGGCGGCAGTCTTCCCGGGTCTCCCTGAAATGACGGTCCTAGACCTCGGGGGGACGGTGGAGTTTTGGCGGCACTCGCCGATCCGACCTCGACACCTCCATGTCGTGAACCTTGAACCACTCGAGCCAGACATCCCAGAATGGGCCGAGGTCGAAGTTGCTGATGCTTGTGACTTACCGAGTCACATCCGTCGGCGGACCTACGATCTCGTGTTCTCAAATTCAGTGATCGAGCATGTAGGTGGTCACCTGCAGAGACAGAAGTTCTCGGACACCGTCTCAAGCCTCAGCGATCGCTACTGGGTTCAGACGCCCTATCGATACTTTCCGGTCGAGCCCCATTGGCTGTGTCCAGGCATGCAATATCTCCCTGCGGCCGCCCGCTGGCGAGTGGCCAGGCACTGGCCACTAGTCCATACCCCCGCCATCGACGATTCTGACGCCCTGAACAGCGTCTTGTCGGTCGACTTACTGAGTCGAACAGAAATGATGATCTACTTCCCGGAAGCTCGGCTGCTGACCGACAGGCTGATGGGATTGACGAAATCGCTTGTCGCCGTAAAGGGCTGATTGCCCCACCCCAGATGCTGCTGATCGTGACACCCCAGCCCAGCCACCGCAACGAGTAGACGAGTCACGCCTTCAGCGTTCGCCCAAGCAACGAACGAGAGGGTCACCCCGCACGAACTGACCGTCGACTTGATCAGCGACCTTCGGCCCGACGCTGATCCACCGCCCTCAGCGCCAGCAACGCCCCCTCTAGCAGCCGCACTACCGCCGCAGCAGCCGGTCCGTCGGCAGTCAGGTCCCCACGATCCACCGCGTCCAGCACCCGCCGCAGCAGTGCAGCCGCCTCCTGGCGATCGGCTCGGGTCATGGCCACATCAACAAGCGTGCCCGGTCGCAGCGGTCACTGGTAGGTCTGACACGTTCATCGCGGCCGTCACAAGGTTCGGGTGCGACGCCGTTCACGTCTTGCGCTTGTCCCGGATCAGGACGATCAGGTCCTGCCTCTTGACCTCGAACAGCCCGGTCGCCTCCACCAAGTCGCTCAACTTCCGGTAGCCGTAGTTGCGGGGATCGAAGGACGCCTGGTTGCCGATCTGGTTGCCCACCTGCCCCAGATGGGCCCAGCCATCCTCACTGCTCGCCGCATCCACCGCGTTGCGGAGCATCTGCACCAAACGGGTGTCCCCGCGCAGTTGCTTCGAGCCGCTCGGCTTGAGCACCGGCTCATCGGGCTGAGCCGCTGGTTGTCCCAGGCCCTCGACGTAAGTGAACTGCGAGCAAGCGTTGACGAAGGGTTCCGGCGTCTTCCTCTCCCCAAACCCATACACCTTCAGACCATCGGTGAGGATCCGCATCACCAGAGGGGTGAAGTCAGCATCACTGGAGACGATGGCGAACGCGTCCAGCGAGCGTGCGTAGAGCAGGTCCATCGCATCGATGACCATCGCCATATCGGAGGCGTTCTTGCCGCTGCTGTAGGCGAACTGCTGGATCGGGCGGATCGCGTAGGAGTGCAGCACCGCCTCCCACGGCTTCAGGTGCGGACTCTTCCAGTTGCCGTACGCCCGGCGGACATTGGCAGCCCCATGGCGCGCCACTTCCCCGAGGATCACGTCGATCTTCGACGCCGGAGCATTGTCGGCATCGATCAGCAGCGCGATCCGTTTCTCCGCAGGTTCCATGCCACGCACCTCCTCAAGCACCGGCCCAGCATCGCAGACGACCCGAGCCGGACCGGCACGGACGCAGACCACACGACTCCCTGGCAGCTGCGACGTTTTCGCCGTTGGCGTGGGTAGGTTCGAGTAGGTCAGTACCGCCCGCAGTGCGTGGATTCCGCGTAGGTCGGACTTCGCGTCTCGCTGGCGCTGTGAAGATTCTCCGTAGGTAAGGTCCTACGCCTCGATCTCGGTGCGTGGGGTGGTTAGGTCCAGTGGTTCGTCGTACGAGCAGGTGTCCGACGTCGTCCGATTCTCGGGATCGACAAATGCTCGGGCTGAACTGCGTCCCTTCGGTGATAGCCGGTTGAGATTGCTCTCCGACGAACCTCGCTGCTGAGTCAGAGACTGGCGGTCACACCTGCTGAAGCCCCCCGACGATCAAGACCCACATCAAGACCACCATCAGGGCCGCCCCGAGCCAGCCCAGCACGATCCCAGCGATGGCCAGCCCGCCACCGTTATCACCTGTGTCTCGGATCTGTCGTCGGGCGATGTATCCGAACACCAGTGCCAGGATCGAGCCGATCCCGTAGATCCAAAGCAGTCCCAGTACGAACGAGGAGATCGCGAAGCCGTTGTACCTCCGCTGCTGCTGCGGCTGCGCGTACGGGTACTGAGGCGGTGCGGAGTAGCCGTACACCGGCGGGTACTGCTGTGGCGGGTACCCGTACTGCAGGCCCGGCGGGGGTGGCGGCGGGAAGATCGGCTCATCGACCGGTCCGGCGGCGGTCACGGCCCCGCTCGATGGTGCTGGCGGCTGCCAGGTGTTCGCTTCTCCAGCCGGACCTCCGGTCTGTGGATCATCTGCTTGCACCTCCCCGAGCCAGTGCGCCCCATCCCAGTACTGACGACCGGCCCCGTGCCGATGCCACCCCGCCGGTGCGTTGGGAGTATCAAGATCGCTCATGGCGTCCCCCTGCATACCCAGCCCCGTCCACTCAGAGCGTCCAGCACCTGGATCTGTCAACGGCAGGGACTTAGATCCCGACCTGGACGACGCGGGGGGTCGAACGCCCCTACTGCGACGCGGTCCGCAACCGATATGCCAGGTCTCGAACCACCACGCCGGGGCATTCCCCCCGACGGTGAGGACCAGCGCGAGGACCTCAGGGCCTGGAGACAGCCGTGAGCAGACTCTCTGGGTCGGTCATCGTGGTCGTCATGGCCATCGCGGTCTTCTTCGGTGTGGCGATCTCCACGTTCTTCTGGGACTAGCCTCGATCTTTCACGCGGCCCGGGTTGAGGGCTCCGGAAGGAGTCCTGTGGGTGGGGGCCGGGTTCCCGGCAGGCGTGGGTATGGCTGTTGACCGGCTCTGCCGGTGTGGGTGGTGTCCGGGTCCTCGGGTCGCGGG
>DATCDE010000287.1 GCA_036510875.1 Actinomycetes bacterium | reverse complement strand
CCCGGCCGCGCTCGGTCTCCCGGCCTGCCCCGAGGGGGCGCTGCGCGGCGCGGACGCCAAGTTCAACGCGGACGTCGCCCGTCGGGTGCTGGCGGGCGAGCGTGGACCCGTGCGGGACGCCGTGCTGCTCAACGCGGCCGCCGCGCTGGTGGCGCTGGACGGGACCGCTGACCCCCTGCAGGACGGCCTGCGACCGGCGCTGGAGCGGGCCGCCCGCTCGGTCGACGACGGAGCCGCGGCGGCCGCGCTGGACCGCTGGGTGGCCGCGACCAGGGCGGCTGCGGCCGGCTGAGCGGTCAGCGGATGCGTTCGCGCTTCCACACGTCGCGCATCAGCATGGGCAGCACGACGAACACCCACAGCCCGATGCCCAAGAGCCCGAATGGCAGGTTCAGCGCGAAGAAGCCGAGCATGAGCAGCGCGAGCAGCGTGATGACGAGGCGCCCGACCAGGCCGAAGGACGTCACGCCCGCCCTGGTGCGCGAGTACTGCCGCGGGTCCGGTGGGACGACTCGCGGGGGTGCGACCGCGAAGCCGTTCGCCCCGAAGTCGGTCGGCTGGTCGGTCGGGCCGGTGCTCGGAACCGGCGTCCAGCACTGGGTGCACACGGCGGCGGCTGCCGGCAGCGCCGCCGTGCACGAGGAGCACCGATCGGACATACCGATGAGATCGGACGGCGCGCGCCCGGTCTGAAACCGGGTCAGGCGCCGTCCTCGAGGCCGAGGGAGAACGCGGCCTCGAGGTCGTGGCGGCTGTAGGTGCGGAACGCGATGTGGGTCTCGGTCGCCAGCACGCCGGGCACCTTGTTCAGAGTGCCGGCGATGACGTCAGCCAGCTCGTCGTGCTCGCGCACCCGGACCATGGCGATCAGGTCGACCTCGCCGGTCACCGAGTACACCTCACTGACCCCGGGGATGTCCGCGAGCGCCTCGGCGACCTCGGGGATCTTGTCGACCTCGACCTTGACCAGCACGATCGCAGTGATCACGGGGACGACCCTACCGCTGGTCAGCGGACCGGGCGCAGCCCCCGGTGGTCGGCGTCCGGGGGCTGCAGGGACGGCACCGCGGAGCCGGCCGCGGCGGCGAACAGCTCGCGGTGCACCGAAACGCTGCGGGCCGGCGACGCCCAGGTGCCCTCAACCGACACCAGCCGGACTCCGGGCTGGTCCAGCCAGTGCAGGATCCGCTCGGTCTCCTCGGCCGAGGCCGCCGGGGTGGGTCCGGGCCCGGGGCGGACCGTCTCGGCGGTGGCCACCAGCGCGTCGGCGACGCGGCGCGGGTCGTCCCCGGGCGCGGCCACTGCGGTGCCGGCGAGCCGGCCGAACCGGACGACCGCGACCTCCCAGCCCTGGTCCGGCGTCGGCCGCGCGGCGACCAGCTCGGCCAGGCCAGCCAGCCCGGCCAGCCGGTGCATCCGGGACGCGGTCAGCACCAGCGCGGCCAGCCGGTCCCGGTGCGCCGCGGCGTCCTCGAACCTCTCGTCGTCGGCCAGCGCGCTGATCCGCTCCTGCAGCCGGTCGACGACGGAACGATCGGCCCCGACGATGACGTCGCGGGCGGCCTGGACGTGCGGCGCGTAGGACTCGACGTCCTGGTACCCCTCGCACGGCGCGCCGCAGCGGCCCATGCCGTACAGCGCGCAGGCCGCGGTGGGGCGCTTCGGTGACAGCCGCGCGGTGCACTGGCGCAGCGGCAGCGCCTCGTGCAGCGCCGTCATCGCCGACTCCGCCGTCCGCCGGCTGCCGAACGGGCCGAGGTAGGTGCCGGCGTCGTCGCGCACCTCGCGGACGACGGACAGCCGCGGGAACGGCTCGTCGGTGAGCTTGAGCCACGACGCACGTTCGGGGAACCGCGAGCGCCGGTTGTAGCGCGGCTTGTGCTCGGCGATCAGCCGCAGCTCGCGGACCTCGGCCTCCAGCAGGGTCGGGCAGGCGATGTGCCGCACCCGCTCGGCCAGCCCCACCATCTCAGCCATCCGGGTGCGCATCTCGCTGGCCGTGAAGTACGACCGCACCCGGGTGCGCAAGTCGGTGGCCTTGCCGACGTACAGCACCTGCCCTTGGGCGTCCTCGAACAGGTACACGCCGGGTGAGCGGGGCAGGCCCTCGGCCAGGTGCCGCTTGCGCCGCTGCGCGGGGGAAACCCGAGCGGAGTAGGTGCTCAGCTCCTCCAAGGTGTCGACGCCCTGGGTGCCGACCCGCTCGATCAGCCCGTGCAGGACATCGACGGTAGCCCTGGCGTCGTCGAGCGCCCGGTGGGTGGGGCTGGTCCTGGCCCGGAAAACCTGGGCGAGCGTGCTCAGCTTGCAGTTGGGGGCCTCGTCGCGCAGCACCAGCTGGCGGGCCAGCCGGGCGGTGTCGAGCACCCCGTACGGCGGCCACTCGTGGCCGGTGCGTTCCGCCGCCGCCTTCAGGAAGCCGATGTCGAACGGCGCGTTGTGGGCGACGAGCACCGAGCCGCGGGAGAACTCCAGGAAGGCGGGCAGCACCGCCTCGACGCGGGGGGCGGCGGCCACCATCAGGTCGGTGATGCCGGTGAGCACCTGGACGAACGCCGGGATCGGCGCGCCCGGGTTGACCAGGCTCTGGAACTCGCCGAGCACCTCCCCGCCGCGGACCTTCACCGCGCCGAACTCGGTGATCCCGCAGTCGGCCGGCGACCCGCCGGTGGTCTCCAGGTCGACCACCACGAAGGTGACCTCGCCCAGCGGGGTGCCCAGCTCGTCGAACGTGCCCTGCGCGCTGGCGACTGCGGTGCTGGTGGAACCCACGGAACCGACGGTAGGCACCAGTACCGACAGCCCGGCGAAGGCGCGCCCCAGGGACGGTGGGAATCGGGGCAGCGCCTACCCTTCAGGTGGCTGCCGCCGACCGCCCGAACGATGCCCTGACTGGAGTCCCCGTGCCCGTGCCGCTGCCCACCCCGCAGTCCCGCTGGCGCTGCGCCCAGTGCGGGAACCTCACCCGGTTCGACGTCACTCGGTCCAGCCGGGTCCGTGAGTACGTCCACCTCGACCTGAGCGGCGAGCCGCAGGTGGACGAGTCCGAGGTGCTCGAGGAGCAGATCGAGCAGGTGCGCTGCCGCTGGTGCCAGGCCGTGGACGCCGTCGAGCTGGTGCCGCGGCCGGACGCCGGGGGACCGGTCGACGACCCGGGAGCCGAGTGAGCCAGGATGCCGAGGGCCCGGCCGGCCCGCTGCCCGCGCCGGTGCGGCTGCGGGTGCTGGCGCTGGCCGCCGAGGCACTGGGGGCGATGCCCCTGGACGATGTCCCCAACGGGCTGAAGGCGGTGGCCCGGTTCGCCCCCGCCAAACGGGCCAGGACGGGAGCCACCCCGCTCGCCGCCGCGGTGGAGAAGGACCCGGTGTTCCGTCAGCAGGTCGCGGCGCGGCTGGCCGAGCGGGAGCCGGACCTGGCCGCGGCGGTGGCCGAGGGCGGGACGGTGGCGACGGTCGAGCCGGTGGAGGTGGCCGCGGCCACCTACCTGCTCCGGCCGCCGGGGTGGGTCGAGCTGCTCGACCGCAGCATCGAGGCCATCGCGCGGGACGAGCGGGTCGGCCAGGACGCCGAGTCGGCCTCGGCCGTTGACCAGCTGCAGGAGCAGCTGGCCGCCGTCCGCTCGCAGACCAGGACCGAGCTCGACCGGGCCAGGGCGGAGGCCACGGCCGCCCGCCGGGAGGTCGCCGACCTGCGCCGGCAGTTACGGGTGGCCACCGACGCGGCGCGCCGGGCCGAGGCCACGGAGAGGGAGGCGACGGCGGCGGCCGAGCAGGCCCGGGCGGAGGCCTCCGGTCAGGTCGCCGCGGCCGAGCAGGAGCTGCGCCGGCTGCGATCCCGGTTGACCGATGCGCAGGCGGCCGTCGAGGGCGCCCGCAAGGCGGCTCGTGAGGGCCGGGCGGGCAACGAGCTGCGACTGCGGCTGCTGCTCGACACGGTCCTGGACGCCGCTGCGGGGCTGCGCCGGGAGCTCGCGCTGCCGCCGGCGTCCGGGAGCCCGGCGGACGCCGTCCAGCCCGGGGGCGGCGAGCCGGCGACGGGAGCTGCGGTGGCCACCCGGGCGCAGGACCACGACGACCCGGCCCGGCTCGAGCAGCTGCTCCTGCTGCCCAAGGTGCACCTCGTGGTCGACGGCTACAACGTGACCAAGTCCGGCTACGGCACGCTGCCGCTGGAGACGCAGCGGACCCGGCTGGTCGGTGCGCTGGGCACGCTGGCGGCCCGGACCGGCGCCGAGGTCACCTGCGTGTTCGACGGCGCGACGGTGGAGGTGCCGGTGGGGGTCCCGGTCCCGCGCGGGGTCCGCGTGCTGTTCTCCGCCGCCGGTGAGACGGCGGACGAGCTGATCCGTCGCCTGGTCCGGGCCGAGCCGCGGGGCCGCCCGGTCGTGGTGGTGTCCAGCGACCGCGAGGTGATGGACGGCGTGGCCGCGGCGGGGGCGTGGACGGCGGCTGCGGTGGCGCTGCTGCGCCGCCTGGACCGCGGCTGAGCGGAACCTGTCGGACCCGCTGTCTAGCGTGGCTTCGTGACGGGTCCCGGCGTTGCCGCCGGCCGACGAAGGAGGGCTCGCCCGTGCTGATCGACTGTGACACGTGTGAGGTGCGTGGCCGCGAGTGTGGTGGCTGCGTGGTCACCGTGCTGCTCGGCGCGCCGCCGGAGGGGGTGCGGCTCGACGACGACGAGCGGCGGGCCCTCGAGGTGCTGGCCGCCTCGGGCCTGGTGCCGCCGCTGCGGCTGGCCACCAGCGAGCCGACGGAGGTGGTGGACGTCCCGCAGGTGCGGCGGCTGGGACGGGCCACCGCCTGAGCGGCGGCTAGCATGCCCCGGTGCCGCGGCTGAGGGTCTTTCGCGCCGTGGCGTTCGTCGTCCCGGGGGCGCTGCTCGTCGGCTGCTCGACCGCCGGGTCGGTGCCGCCGGCGGTCTCGGTGGCCGCCCGCCCTGGTTCCGGGCTTGCGGCGTCAGCCACGTCGGCGGCGGTTGGCGAGCTGCTGGGTCGGCGGGCAGCTGCGCTGCTCGCGACGGACTCGGCCGGCTACGCGGCCACGCTCGGTGCGGGTGCCACGGCCGGGGTTCGGGCGCTCCCGCAGCGGCTGGCTGGGGTTCGGCTGGCCGGGTGGAGCTACGCCGTCCGCTCGGTCGAGCCGGGTGCCGGGGCCACCGAGCATGCCCAGGTCACCTTGACCTACCGGCTGGCCGGGGTCCCCACGGCGTCGACCGCCGACCGTGACGTCACGCTGTCCGGCGGTCTCGTCGTCGACGACCAGCCGGTGGGCGCGTCGCTGCCCTGGGACCTCAGTGTGGTCACCGAGACGGCGGGGCGCAGCAGCCTGGTGCTCAGCGTGCAGCCGGTCCGGCTGCCGGCCGCACCGGTCGCGGCGCAGGGGGACCGGGCGGTCGCCGCTGTCGACTCCGTCTGGGGGAGCGACTGGTCGCGGCGGGCGCTGCTCGTGCTGGTGGCCGGCCCGGGGCCGCTAGCCGCGCTGCTCGGCCGCACGCCCGACGGCGTGACCGGTCTGGTCGCCTTGGCGACCACCGACCGGGTGACCGTCGACGCCACCGCGCTCGGTGCGCTCACCGAGCCGGCGCAACAGGTGCTGCTGACCCACGAGGTGACCCACCTGGCCACCCGCGCTGCGGGGTCGACCAGCGTGCCGACCTGGCTGGAGGAGGGCTTCGCCGACTACGTGGGGCTGCGCGGATCCCCGCTGCCGCAGGCCCAGCTGCTGGCCCCGCTCGCCGCGCGGGTGCGCATCGCCGGTCGGTCCACCCGGCTGCCAGACGAGGCCGACTTCCAGCCCGGCTCGGCCACGATCGGGGCGGCCTACACGGAGGCCTGGACGGCGGTCCGGCTGCTGGCGCAGACCCATGGGGAGCGGGCCGTGGTGCGGCTGTACCGGGCCACCGCGGCCGGGACCGGCAGCGCGGACGCGAACCTCGCGGCGGCGTTCCGGGCCGTGCTCGGCACCACGGTCGAGGCGTTCACGGTGGCCTGGCGGGCCGAGATTGCGCGGCTGGGGCCATGACCAGGACCCTCGTCGTCACCAACGACTTCCCGCCCAGGCCGGGCGGCATCCAGACCTTCGTGCACGAGCTGGTCCGGCGGCGCCCGGCCGGCTCGGTGGTCGTCTTCGCGTCCACCTGGCGCGACCCGGCCGGCTTCGACGCCGAGCAGCCGTTCCCGGTGGTCCGCTACCCGCACTCGGTGATGCTGCCGACCCCCGATGTCGCCCGGCAGGCCAAGGCACTGCTGCGCGAACACGACTGTGACTCGGTGCTGTTCGGGGCGGCCGCGCCGCTGGGGCTGCTCGGAGCCGGCCTGCGCCGCGCCGGTGCCCGGCGGCTGGTCGCGCTCACCCACGGGCACGAGGCCGCCTGGGCCTCGGTCCCGGGTAGCCGCCAGCTGCTGCGCCGGATCGGGGACGGCGTCGACGTGGTGGCCTACCTCGGCGAGTACACCCGCAGCCGGATCGCCGCCGCGCTGTCGCCGTCCGCGGCCGCCCGCATGGAGCGGCTCGCGCCC
>DATCDE010000286.1 GCA_036510875.1 Actinomycetes bacterium | reverse complement strand
TTGGCCCGCGTGCCGCCCGAGGCCTCGTACTCGGCGACCTGACCGGCCACCCACGTCGACGCGCTCGGCTCGTACTCGCCAGTGATGAGCATCTTCCCCTCCTCGCCTCGACGGGACCGGCAGCCTGATGTGGTTCCGGCTCGGTGCGCACAGCGATCGTAGGCGGCACTGGCGCCGGGTTGCCGGGGCGGCCGAGCCCAGCGGGATCCTGATCCCGTCGAGGAAGCCCTGGTGGCGTTCACTTCGGTGCGGCTGCATCGCCCATCTGGGCTGTGCGGTTTCGGGTCTCGCGGTTCTCGCCCTTGGAGGCTCGGTCAGCCGGTCACGATCACCTTGCCGAGGGTGCCGCTGAACGCGGACAGCGCGTCGCCGGCCCGCTCGATCGGGACGGTGGCGCCGACGTGCACCTGCAGCCGACCGTCGGCTACCTGGGCCAGCAGGTCAGCGAGCTTCTCAGGCGTGGCGTGGGCCATCACCGCGGTGACAGTGACGTCGGCACGCCCGAGCTGCTCGGCGGCGGCGCCGACGAGCGAAGACAGCACGCCCCCGGCTCGCAGCGTGGTGGCCAGCGCGGCAGGGTCGCCGGCCGCGTGCACAACCTTGTCGACCCCGTCCGGCTCGATCTCTCGGACGGCGGCCGCGACGTCACCGGCGTAGTCGACGACGTGCTTGGCGCCGAGCGAGCTGACGAAGTCGGCCTGCTCACCGGGCCGGGCGGTCGCGATGACGGCGGCACCGCGCGCGGACGCCAGCTGCACCGCCAGCGAACCGACGCCGCCCGCGGCACCGGAGACGAGCACCGTGTCGTCGGCTGTGACGCCGGCGGCATCCACCGCGTCCAGAGCTGCGATACCGGCTAGACCGACCGCGGCGGCGTCGACCGACGACAGCCCGGCGGGCACGACGACGAGTGAGTCAGCCGCAGCCACGACGCTCTGGCCGATCCCACCGGCGCCAAGCCCACCGGCGATGAGTCCGGCGACGCGGTCGCCGACCTTCACCTGGGTGACGTCGGCGCCGACCGCGTCGACGGTGCCGACGAAGTCGCGGCCCAGCACCACCGGGAACTCGTGCGGCATGACGTCCCAGACGTATCCGGCGGCCACGGCCAGGTCGAACCCGTTGACCGAGGCAGCCTCAAGCCTCAGGCGCACCTCGCCCGTAGCCGGTTCGGGGGTCGGGATCTCCGCCACCGCCGGGGCGGCGTCTCTGCCCGCGATCGCCAGTGCCTTCATCGGTACCTCCAGGTAGAAACTTGAAGCATCAACTTGACCCTAGTCCTCCAACTTGACGCGTCAAGTTCGCTGGTACGGTGGCCCAATGGCCGACTCAAACGCCGGCGTTGTCCCCGCCGGCACCGACGATGACGTGCGCTGGCTCACCTGCGAGGAAAGGCTGGCCTGGATGGCCATGGCCGCGATCATGATGAAGCTCCCCGCCGCGCTGGACGCCCAACTACAGCGCGACGCCGATCTGACCTTCTTCGAGTACACGGTGCTGGCGATGTTGTCGGAGCTGCCCGAGCGCACGATCCAGATGAGCGAGCTGGCCGCCATCTCGTCCGCGTCGCTGTCACGGCTGTCGCACGTGGCGAGCCGGCTGGAGAAGCGGGGATACCTTCAGCGCCGACGTTGCTCCGGCGCCGGCCGTCGTACTAACGCCACCTTGACCGACGCTGGGCTGGCCAAGGTTGCGGCCGCTGCCCCCGGCCACGTCCGGACCGTACGTGAGCTGCTCCTCGACGCTTTGTCCCCTGAGCAACTGTCGGTTCTCACCGACATTGGCGCTCGGGTCATGCCCCGCCTCGACCCCCGGCGAAGCTGGACGCTGCCGTCCTGAGAACGCCGCGCCCGAACCACACAGAGGGGAACCCTTCGAGCTGGCCGCCCGCGGTTACAGGCCGGTCTGCGCGCTGAGCCGGCCGGTGCTGACTGCGTCGACCAGGGTCTGGTAGTCGCGTTCGTTTTGGTCGGCGTAGGCGGTGGAGAAGTCGGCGATGGCCCGGTCGAAGGCGTCGCTGGTGCCCAGGTAGGACGCGATGGCGATCCGGTCGCCGGAGCGGGCGTGCGCACGGGCCAGAGCCGCCCCGCAAATCCGCGCGTACAGGGTCATCAGCGAAGCGGCCATGGTGTCGACGTCGGCGGAGCCCTTCCAGTCCCGCAGCTGGCGCAGGTAGAAGTCACGGACCTGCCCGTCGAACCCGGTGACGCGCTGCCAGCCGAGGAAGATGTCGCTGGCCGCCTGCATCAGGTGTTGGCCGGCCACCACTCGCTGGCCGTGGTTGGCGTGCTGGCTCTTGCCGACGAACCGCTCCAGGACCGACTCTTGGGCCTCCTTGGCCTGCAGGAACAGCGGGTCACCGCCATCGCGGCCGAGCAGCAGCAGGATCCAGGCCCGGGTGCCGACGCTGCCGACACCGACGACCTTGCGGGCGGCGTGCACGTAGTCGAAGTCCTCGAGCAGGTGCCGCCGGTCGGTCTGCAGGGTCCGCCGATAGGACCGGATCAGCCCTCGGAGCTCGCCTTCGACCTGCTCACGTTCCGCGCCGGCGGGCATCAGGTCCTCGATCGGGACGATCAGCGGCGGGTCCGCGTCGATCCGGCGCTCCCCGCCGACCTCGTGGGTGAGCTTGGAGAACGCCTGCATGCTGTCCCGGGTCCTGGCCTTCGCCAAGTTCGCCTGCGCCTTGGCCTGCTGCTTGGCGGTGGCCACTTTCCTCAGCTGCTCAAACAGCGCCTCCACCTCGATGTGGGCGTACCACACGTCCAGGTTGCGCAGCTGTGCGGCCTGCCTCATCCACCTCCGATACTCCGCCACCCCGGCCATCACGATCCCGCGCCGCTGCGCCGGGGTGAACCCGCGGTCCCGGCCGGCGACCTCGAAGCTCGCCGCCAGCCGTTTCACGTCCCACTCCCACGGGCCGGGCAGCGTCTCGTCGAAGTCGTTGATGTCGAACATCGCCCGCCGCTCCGGCGAGGCGAACACCCCGAAGTTCGACAGGTGCGCATCCCCACAGACCTGCACGGTCAACCCCGAGCGGGGAGTCGCGGCCAGGTCAGCCGCCATGATCAGCGCCGCGCCCCGGTAGAAGGTGAACGGCGAGACCAGCATCCGGCCATAGCGGATCGGAACCAGCTCGGGCACCCGGCTGGCCGCCTGCTCCTCCAGCAGTTCGATCGGGTCCCGCCGGTTCACCGCCGGCTCCCACCGCCCATGACTGGACCGGGGCACCTCGTTGCGCGCCGCCTTCCCCCTGGCCCCACGCTCCTGCGGGCTCAGGTGGGCCAGCTTCCTCGCGGGCGCCGGAACCGCAACGTCAGCCACACCCCGAGACGACGAACTCGGACCGCTCAGCGAGCCCTCACTGTTCATTGCTCCCCCAACCTCCCCGTCACCACACGAAATCGCGCTACCTGCTCCTCCTCACTGTCCCACCCGGCAAGCCCTCACACCGCCAGAGTCGGCTCCTCGGCCGTCGCCGATCTCGCGCTCGAGTTGCGCCAGAGCGACCTGCTGCTGTTCCAGCAGCTGCTGGAGGTGTTGGACTTTGAGCATCGCGTTGTGGTCCGCCGTCTCGTCCTGCTTCGCCGGACCTTCCGTCCGCGGGGCGAGGAAGAGGTTGGCGAGGTAACCGGTGAGGGTGCCGAAGATGCCGACTCCGACGACGATGATGAACGTGCCCAGCTCCCGGCCGGCGTTGCTGACCGGGTACTGGTCGCCGTAGCCGACCGTCGACATGGTCACGATGACGTACCACAGGGCGTCCGACGCGGTCGTGATGTTCGCCCCAGGTGCGTTCCTCTCCAGGATCAGCATCACCAGGCTGCCGAACTCCAGGACCAGGATCCCGATGAGCAGCAGGGTCAGCAGGGCGCTGCCCGCCCGGTCCTTGATGAGGCTCCTGCCGATGTTCCGGGCCCCGTACCGACGCAGCAGTCGCGCCACCCGGATGAGCCGGAAGATCCTCAGGATCTTCACCTGCGGAAAGGGGAGGCTGGCAAGCAGGTCGGCCCAGCCGAACTGCCGGAACACATAGTCGGCACGTGCGGGTGCCCGGCGGAGCCTGACCAGGAAGTCGAGGAGGAACACGATGCTGAGGAGGGCGTCGAGGGCGTAGACCACCTGCTGGGTGGCGTCGTCCCGCAACACCGACATCAGGACGATGTTCACCAGCGACAGGACCGACAGCGCCCCAATGAAGATCTCGTACCCGGTGTTACCCAGCTCGGCCTGGGACGACTCGTTGGGCGGACATCAACGACCTTCCTGGCAGTGAATGCGGACAAGCATGCCGCCCGGTCCGTCTCCTCGTGCGACCGACGCGAACAACGTGCTGCTCGGTGCCGTCGTTGCCCGATTCAGTTGGTGCTGATCCCAACGACTACCGCTCGTGAGTCCACCGACGTGTCAGGGGTCAAGCAGCGGACGTAACTCCTGACGGTCACCGAGTCAGCGATCTCCCTGTCCCTGGTCGCCCTCGTGGTGGCTCGCGCCGTGCACATCGTTTGACGGGAGTTCCCACCAACCCCGGACATCACCACCGAACCGACTCGGGGCGCACCCTGCCGAGGACCGGTCTAGGGTCAATCGAAAGGAGCATGAGCTAGCGCTCGCCGCTGTCACCGAAAGAGGAGAGTCCGATGTCAGAAGACCAGAGCACCGCTGACCAGTCAGAGGTCATTGCCGCCGCAGCGATCAGCGACGGTGCGTACACGCTGTTCGTCGCCGACTTCCCCGACACCGACACCGCGTGGGAGGCCTACGAGGCGCTGAAGTCCGTCGAGGATGGCCGCCGCGTGGAGATCGAAGGCGTGCTCGTCGTCAAGCGCGAGGCGGACGGCACGCTGGAGATCCAGAAGGCGACCGACCACAGCACCCGGCACGGGCTGAGGTGGGGCGTCGTCGGTGGGGTCGTCCTCGGCGTGCTGTTCCCCCCGTCGATCATCGGCAGCGCCGCGGTGCTCGGCGCAGCCGGCGCCGGTGTCGGCAAGGCCAGGGAGCTGCACCACCGCAGCGAGCTCGAGGCGGAGCTGCAGGACGCGATCGCCCCCGGGCACTCCGGGATCTTGGCCCTGGTCTCCGACCCCGGTGCCGTGGAGATCCGCAAGGCTCTGGACAAGGCCGACGCCATCGTCGAGAAGGCCATCGACAAGGTCGCCGCGGACGACATCAAGGCCGCCGCCAAGGACGCCGGCTCAGAAGACGCCTAACGATCACTACAGCCGAGTGGGTGCGCGCTGGGCGGGCTCAGCGCGCACCCGCGCACCGATCAGGAGTGGGGCCGTCCAGCCATAGGCGCGTGCCGTGAAGGTCGTGAAGTGCGCCAGCCGGGTGGTCGTGCGGGGCTGCCGACGATTGCGTCAGGCCACGGCCTCGACGTCGACATCGGTGTGTCGACGCCCACATGTTCGAGGACGACGTGTGCGGCGCCACGGCTGCCCTGGACGCCGTCCTGCGCGGCTTGCTGATCTGCGGTTACGTGGTGGCCAGGGGCGGGGTCGAACCGCCGACCTTCCGATTTTCAGGCGCCCCAAGGGGTCCTCGGGGGGTTACCTGGAACTGGCTTCAGGCCTCTGACGCGGTTATGTCCAGGGGCTGCCACCCCATGGTGGCCGGTCTTGAAGAGTCCTGTGACAAATTTGGGACTCCTCGGCTTTCCGTGGGTCTCCGGGGGGTCGCTAGGGCCGTCGATGGGTTGCGGTGGTTGGTGATCGGTGTCGCTGAGGGCCGGCGTGAGGACGCGCACGTACGGGCTCGTAGGTTTCGGAGCGACCAAGCAACCGATCCCTGAAGTGAGCCGCACGTGCGCGTCACCACCGCATTCAACCTGATGTTGGCCATCCCGGGTGCCTCGGTGGCCTCGGTGCAGTTCGCCCCGGAGGGTGTCGTGGTCGGGCTGCGTCGCCGTCCCGGTCGTCCCCGGTGCCCGTGCGGTGCGAAGGGCACGGGCACCTACGACACCTCGGCCCGGCGCTGGCGGCACCTGGACCTGGGTGCGAGCAAGCTGTTCCTCGAGGCGCAGATCCGCCGCCTGCACTGCCGGCGGTGCGACCGGGTCGTCACCGAGGCGGTGCCGTGGGCTCGGCCGCGGGCGCGGCACTCGCGTGACTTCGAGGACGTCGTCGCCTGGTTGGCGCAGCGCGTCGATAAGACCACGATCGCCCGGATGCTGCGGACCTCGTGGGAGACCGTCGCGGGGATCGTCACCCGGGTCGTCGCCGAGGCCATCGATGACCGCCGGTTGGCCGGGCTGCTGCGGATTGGGGTCGACGAGGTCTCCTACCGCAACGGGCACCGCTACCTGACCGTCGTCGCCGACCACGACGAAGGGGGCAAGGTGGTCTGGGCCGGTGAGGGCAAGAACGCCGCGACCCTGGGCGCGTTCTACGCCCAGCTCGGCGACAGTGGTTGCGCGGCACTGGAAGCGGTCAGCATGGACCTCGGTGCCGCGTTCGCGAAGGCCACCGACACCCACGCCCCGCAGGCCCGCCAATGCGTCGACCCGTTCCACCTCGTCGCGCTCGCGAACGAGGCCATCAACAAGGCCCGCCGGTGGGCCTGGAACCTCGAACGCGACAAAGCCAAGACCGCCCCACGGCGCGGACCCGGGCGGCCGCCCGCGGACAGCGCACCAGCGCCGCGGGACCAGGCCCGATGCGTCAAGCACAGCCGATGGGCGCTGCTGAAGGACCCCGACCAGCTGCTGCCGTCCCAGCTCGACGTGCTCCAAGAACTGCGGCGGACCAACTCGGTGCTCTACCGCTGCTGGCAACTCAAGGAAGGACTCCGCGACCTCTACCGCCTCCGCGACCCCCGCGACGCCCCCGGGCACCTCGACTGGTGGCTGGCCTGGTCCTGCCGCAGCCGCATCCCCGCGTTCCTCACCCTGTCCAAGACCGTCCGAGCCAACCGTGAACGCATCCTCGCCGCCATCGAACTCGGCCTGAGCAACAGCAAACTCGAAGGCCTCAACAGCAAGATCCGACTCATCAACCACCGTGGCTACGGACACCACAGCGCCACCGCCCTCATCGCGATGATCTACCTCTGCTGCGGCGGACCCACCATCACGCTGCCCACAGAAAGGTGAGGAGAACCACAAATTTGCTCTGATCAGGGGGCCGACGATTGGCGCCCTGGGCCTGGGCCGGGCACGCGTCGTGCCGCCTTCGTCGGCGTTATGCGCGACGATGTACTGCGGGTTTGATCGAGCCGAGAGGAGTGGGCAGACCGACTAGTCCGGCGTAGGAGCCGGCGAGACCGGCGAGGGTCGGGGCTGTCGATGACGAGGTGGTGCAGACGACCGGTCACGGCCTGATTCCGGCTCAACGTTGAGCATCGGCAGTGCAAAGTCAGTCCGCTGCTTGAGCAGGTATGTCCATCCGGGACGGCGATGCCTCAGTCAGCCATGTGACTGCAGAGCCCAAGCGCCTTCGAGAGCCTGTTCGACGTCACCCGGCTCGGCATCGGTGAGTTCGGCCATCATCATCATGTGCTTCTCGAACCGCGCAGGCACCGAGAAGGTGCCAGGGAACCGGATGAGCAACGATGGACGCAGGTCGAACGAGATCCGGATCGCTCGGGGGTCCGTATCGAGCTGCCGGGCCACGAGGCGGCCGTGCAGCCGCCAGAGTCGCAGTCCGTCTTGGCGCCGAAAGCGCACGCCGGGCAGCCCGGCGGCGAACTCCTCGACTTCACTCCAGCGCATCCCGGCACCTCATGGTGACTTCATCGGCGTCGATGCGACCCCACCCACCTAGTGAAGGGAGGTCCTCCGACACACCATTCCCATGCGCCCCGCAACGGCAGGTAGTGAGCTCGTGGTCGCCTGGGGTTCAGGCTTCTTTGCTCGGTTTCGGTCCGGCGTCGGGCCAGGAGTTGGGGGCCTCGGCTGCGCGTTGCTGGAGTTCGATCGCA
This sequence comes from Actinomycetes bacterium, assembly GCA_036510875.1. Classification (NCBI taxonomy): domain Bacteria; kingdom Bacillati; phylum Actinomycetota; class Actinomycetes; species Actinomycetes bacterium. The sequence continues at coordinate 364 of DATCDE010000286.1, read as the reverse complement.
GGGCTGTTAGGAAGCTGCGGGGGCGGCGAGGATCGCGGGATGCACGTTGTTCCCGCGCTGGTATTTCCGACCAGCGAGCCCGCGGGGAGCTGCGGGTCGGGCTCGGCTGCAGGCGCTCAGGACGCCGGCGGCGCCGGTTTCGCGTCCAGACGCGGGCCGTGGTCGGGGTGTGCGAGCGGGTCGTCCGGGGCCGGATGTGGCAGCTGCTCGATGAGCCCGACCAGCGCGGCGCGGAAGCCCTCCGGGTCGGCTACCCGCTCGCGCACGATTTGGTCCGCGACGTCGGCGCGTACCGCCGCGTGGTACGCCCGGGTGCCCAGGCCGGTCCGGCGGACGATGACCCGCCGGCGGTCGTGCGGGTCGC
>DATCDE010000285.1 GCA_036510875.1 Actinomycetes bacterium | reverse complement strand
CTACGGCAACCACGACGGCCTGATCCAGGGCAACGTGCCGAGCTCGCCGCTGCTGGCCGGGATGGCGGTCGGCAACGTCAAGCTCACCAGCCTGCCGCAGACCGTCCTCGACGCTGGCTTGCTCGCGCAGCTGACCTTCGTGCAGCAGCTGCTTGCCCTGGACCCCGCGACCGTCGGGCAGATGCTCACCGAGGGTGGCAAGCGGCTGGTCACGCCGGACCTCGGCCGCCGGATCGTCGACCGCGCAACGACGGTGCAGGAGCACTTCAACACCCTCGGGACGCCGCACGGCCACGGTTTCACGTCGCAGAACGTGGCCTCCGGGACGGCGTACTACACGTTTGACGTGGGCCAGATGCGCGGCATCGTGCTGGACACCGTGGTCAGTGCGGGTGGTCCCGACGGGTCGCTCGACCCGGCCCAGCTCGCCTGGCTGGAGAACCAGCTGCAGGCGGCGAGCAGCCAGTGGATCACGCCGTCCGGCTCGGTCGAGACGAGGCACGGCCGTCGTGACAAGTACCTCGTGCTGTTCAGCCACCACACGATCGGCACCATGACGAACACCCCAACGGGCAGCGGGCGCGTCGGCGGTGCCGAGGTGCGGGACCTGCTGCTGCGCTATCCGAACGTCATCTTGTGGGTGAACGGGCACACGCACCGCAACGAGGTGATCCCGCACGCCCGCGTCGCCGGCGCACCGGTCGGAGGCGGGTTCTGGGAGCTCAACACCGCGGCGCACATCGACTGGCCCGAGCAGTCCCGGATCGTCGAGCTGGTCGACAACCGCGACGGCACGCTGTCGGTGTTCGGCACCATCGTCGACCACGCCGGGCCGGTGTCGGTGCCGCGTCGGCGGCTGGACGGGCTCGGCATGGCCTCGCTGTCGCGCGAGCTGTCCGCCAACGACTGGCAGGACCGCACGGACGACCGGCGTGGCGGGATCGAGGACCGCAACGTCGAGCTCGTGGTGCCGGCCCCGTTCCGCCGTGCTGCCGGCCAGGACGACCGGAAGGTAGCGCTGGTCGGCTGAGCGCCGTCCCCACATTGTGGGACACGGGTCCGCTACCCGCTGGGCCAGCCGGGTCAACCGGGTCGGCCGCGGTCACGAGCGCGGTTAGCCGGTCGATGCTTCACGAAGATCACTACGAGGGTAGCCATGTCCTTGCGCCGCCTGCTGGGTGTCGTCGCCACAGCGACCGTCGCCCTGCTCGTCGGCGCGCTGCCGGCCCAGGCCGCGACCAGCTACCCCCCGAAGCCGGCGACCATCACGATCGACAAGACCCGGGTCGAGATCGGCGGGACCGCCCAGGTCACCGCGACCGGCTGCCGGCCGAGCACCAGCACCGTCACCCGCACCGCCACCGTGACGGTCACCGCTCCCGGGCACAAGGTCACCCAGGTCCAGCAGCTGCCGGTCGGGATGGACCAGGACGGCACGGTCACGGCCACCGTCAGGTTCACCGTGCTCGGCGCGAACGTCGTCTCGGTGACCTGCGTGGTGGACCCCAGCGGCCGGACTCTCACCCAGTCGGTCAAGGTCACCGTCGTGCCGGCGCACGCCATCCGGGCCAACCACGACGTCCTCCACGCCGGCGAGAAGGTCACGGTGACGGCCACCGGCTACGGGCCCGGCTCGCCCGCCACGGTCACCGTGCGCGACCACACCGGCGTGACCGTCCTGAGCTCCACCGTCACCGCCGACGCCAACGCCGACGCCAACGGCGCGGTCACCGTCACCGTGCCGTTCGCCAAGGCCGGCACCTACCCGGTGCAGGTGCTGGGCGTCACCGCCACCGGGGCGTCGCTGAGCCAGTCGATCACCATCACCGTGCTGGGCGCGGTCATGCCGCACACCGGCGCGGACCTCGTGCCGTTCTCGCTGGGCGGGGTGGGGCTGCTGATCGCCGGCGTGGGCCTGGTGCTCGCCAGCCGGCGTCGCCGCTGCGCCCAGGTCTGACGGCGTCCCCTCCCGAGCTCCGGGAGTGCAGCGCGGCAGAACGCTGTGCGGTGGGTTGGCCGTCATGACGTTCTCTGCGGCTCCCCTCGCGAAGTCAGGACGGCGATGCTGGGGGCTGGGCAGACCCCCGGTATCTGGCTAGGCTGTTGCGATCGGGGGAACGAGCTCAGGGGAAGCCATGGTTGTCCGTCGCCTGCTCAGCATCCTGGCCACGCTCAGTGTCGTGCTGCTCTTCGGCGCGCTGCCCGCGCAGGCCGGTGAGAACGGCTCGCACCACGGGGACGGCCACCCCAACTACCCGCCGAAGCCGCATTCCATCTCGATCAGCAAGACACGGGTGGTCATCGGCGGCACGGCGGTGGTCACTGCCACCGGCTGCCAGCCCGGGACGACGGCGACGGTCACGGTCAGCGCTCCCGGCGGCGACATCACCCAGACCCTGCCGGCCGTTCAGGTCGACGGCAGCGGCGAGGTCAACGCCACGGTCACCTTCACTCGTCTCGGCGCGAACCGGGTCACGGTCAGCTGCACCGACCCGTTCGGCAAGCCGCTCGTCCAGTCGGTGAAGGTCACCGTGGTGCCCAAGTGCGCCATCTGGGCGGGCCATGACGTCGTCCGCGAGCACGGGCACGTCGACGTCACCGTGACCGGCCATCAGCATGACTCCCGGACGACGTTCTCCGTGATGTCCGGCGATCGCGTCGTGTACCAGACCACGGCGCTGGCGAACTCCAGCGGCGTGGCCACCGTGGCCCTGCCGCTGGCCACCGCGGGGAGCTACACCGTGCGGGTGGTGGGGCTGTCCACCGACGGCCCGGTCACGCAGACCCTGCCGGTGACGGTCCTCGGCGGCCACAGCGAAGCGGCCCTGCTGCCGATCTCGCTGGGCGGGCTGGGGCTGCTCATCCTTCTGGGGACAGCGATCGCGCTGGCCGCGCACCGCCGGCGTCCCGGAGCCCACACCCGCCCCTGACCCCCGCACCGGTGCCGTCCGGGCGTACGAGGCCGCCGGGATGCCTCCGAACGTCAGCCCGGGATGCCTCCGAACGTCAGCACTGACCAGGTGAGCGCTGGGGCAGCGGCGGCTCAGCGGTCCGGGATCGGCTCGTGGTGGCCCAGGTGCCGCAAGGCCGCGCGTAGCTTCTCCGCGTGCGCGTCCAGGTCGTCCGGGTCTGGGTGGGGGTCCACCGCCCGGAAGTCGAAGTCGGCCAGGCTCCAGGCGGGGAACACGTGCAGGTGCAGGTGCGGCACCTCGAAGCCGGCGATGACCAGCCCGGCCCGCGGCGCCCCCCACGCCTGCTGAACCGCTCGGCCGATCTCCTGGGCGACGTCGACGCAGGCGGCGAGCAGGTCGCTCTCGGCGACGGTCCAATGGTCCACCTCCGCGCGCGGCACCACCAGGGTGTGGCCGGGGGTCAGCGGCGCGATGGTGAGGAAGGCCACCACCTGCGGGTCGGACCAGACGAAGCGGGCCGGCAGCTCGCCGTTGATCAGGCGGGTGAAGAGGGTCGTCATACCGACAGTCTGCTGCCCCACTCGGGCGAAAGGGGACGGGCTCAGGCGCTGGTCGGACCGGCGCCCGTCATGCCGGACGTCGTCCCGGACGGCGTGCCGTTCGTCGAGCCGGGGGCCTGCGGCGCCGTGCCGGGGCCGCCCCAGTGGCCGGGACCGCCGAAGCCCATTCCGCGCCCGGGGAGGTTCCCGTTCACCAGGTCGGTCATCCGCTGGGTGAGCGTGGACTTGATCGCGTCCGCCTGCGCCTGGGTGATCCGCTTGTTCTGCACCGCGGTGGCCAGCTGCTTCTCCGCCGCGGTGACCATGCTCGCCACCAGCTTGCTCACGTCCACCTTGTGGGCCGTGGCGATCTGCGCGAGGGTCTGTCCGCTGCGCAGCTGCGTCATCAGCTCAGCGGGCGTCATGTTGAGCGCCTTGGCTACGGCGGCCACCGAGTCCCGCAGGCCGATCATCCCACCGAAGCGGTGCCCCGGCCCGCCGCCGAACCCACCCTGCGGCAGCTTGTTGTTCAGCGTGCTGGCGACCTTGTCGGCCTGCGCCTGGGTGAGGGTGTGGTCGCTGACCAGGCCGCTCAGCGCGTCCTTGATCATGGCGAGCCGGCTGCTGACCGGGTTGCTCGACGTGGCGGCCGACGCCGGAGTGATGGCCACGGCGCCCGCCGCGCCGAGGATCAACGTGCCGCTGAGGATCGCGGCCGCGGTGCGCTTGTGCATGACACTCCCTGCGCTGACGAGGTACGAGGTTCGCACCCATTGTGTGGGCAGTGTCGGCCGCGCTCCTGAGATTTGGCTGTGAGTTACGCCAGTCGAAGGACGCGGGCGGCCGGGGTCAGGGCTTCAGCGACAGCACGCCGAGGGCCACGATGCACACGCTGATCCCGGCGATGGCCACCTGGTAGCCCACCGCGGCACCCCAGCTGGCCCGGTACTGGCCCATCAGGTCGCGGTCACGGGCGATCCCGTGCATGAAAGCCAGCAGCGGCAGCAGCAGGACGGCGTTGAGCACCTGGGTGCCGACCAGGATGGTGACCAGCGGTGCTCCGGGGATCAGCACCAGGGCGCCCCCCACGACGGTGACCACGGCGATCGTCGCGTAGAACAGCGGCGCCTCCTTGATCTTGTCGTCCAGCGCGGCGGGACTGCCGGTCATGTCGCTGACGGCGTACGCGGTGGACAGCGGCAGGATCGAGGCGGCCAGCAGCGCCGCCCCGATCAGCCCGACGGCGAACAGCCCCTTGGCCAGCGTCCCGGCTAGCGGTTCCAGGGCGGCGGCGGCGTCCGCGGCGTTGTTGATGCTCACCCCGTGCACGTGCAGCGTTGCGGCGCAGGACACCACGACGAAGAAGCCGATGACCCCGGTGAGCAGCGCGCCGGTGACGACGTCGATGCGCAGCAGCGACAGGTCGTTGGTGGTCAGCCGCTTGTCCACCGCGTAGGACTGGATGAAGGCCAGCCCCCACGGGGCCAGGGTGGTGCCCAGCGTGGCGGTGGAGATGATCAAGGCCTCGCGGGTCAGCGGCATGGTGGGCACGACCAGGCCACGCGCGGCGGCGGCCCAGTCGGGGTTGGCCAGGATCCCGGCACCGACGTAGCAGATGAACACCGCGGACAGCACGAGCAGCACGCGCTCCACGCCGCGGAACCCGCCGCGCAGCACCAGCGTGGTCACCAGCAGGGCGGACAGCGGCACGGACAGGGTCTTCGGGACGCCGAACAGCTGGAAGCCGGCGGCGATTCCGGCGAACTCCGCGGCGGTGGTCCCGATGTTCGCGGCCAGCAGCGCGAGCATCGCGCCGGTGGCCGCGGGTGCGCCGTACTTCTGCCGGATCAGCCCGGTCAGCCCCTGCCCGGTGACGACGCCGATCCGCGCGCCGAGCGCCTGGAACAGGATCAGCGCGACGGTGGAGACCAGCAGCACCCACAGCAGCTGGTAGCCGAACTGGGCGCCCAGCACCGAGTAGGTGGTGATGCCGGCCGGGTCGTCGTCCGACAGCCCGGCGATCAGGCCGGGGCCGACGACGGCGAACAGCGCGAGCAGGCGCATCCGCCGGACCGAGCGGACCGCCTCGCCACCCGCAGTGGCGGACGTCGATGCGGACGGCGACGTGTTCACGGGCCGACCTGCCACGGCCAGTGCCGCCCGCTGCGGGTCGCCATCAGAGCGTCGACGACGTCGTCGGCGAGGATCCGCCCGAGCGGCCGGCCCTCCGCGTCCACCACGACCAGGGAGGCGCCGCGGTTGGCGGTCAGCTGCTCGACGACCTCGGCCAGGTCGGCCTCCGGGGTGACGGTGCCGGGGTAGGGCGGGGCGACCAGCGCGCTGGCCGGCTCCGAGGGGTCGCCGGCGAGCAGGTCGAGCAGGGACAGGTCGTCGACTAGCCGGCCGTCGTCGTCGACGACGACCAGGCCGACGAGATCCTGGTCGCCGCGGTGCTCGAGCACCCGCTCGCGTACCGAGGCCACCGTCTCGTCGAGGCCGAGGACCATGAGAGAGGTGGTCATGATCCCGCCCGCGACCTCGTCGTCGTAGGCGAGCAGGCGGCTCAGCTCCTCGGCCCGCTGGGCCGGCATGGCGGCCAGCAGCGTCTCGCGCTCCTCCTCGGGCAGGTCGCGCAGCGCCTCGACGGCCTCGTCCGGCTCCATCCGGGCCAGCAGCTCGGCGGCCTGCTCGTCGGGCACCTCGCGCAGCAGCAGCTCGAGCTCCTCCGCGGTCATCTCCTCGAGCGCGTCGGCGGCGGTGTCCGGGTGCAGCATGGACAGCAGGGCCTGCCGCTGCGGTCGGCCGAGGTCCTCGAGCAGGTCGGCCAGCTCGGCCGGGCGCAGCCGCTCCAGGGTCCGGTGCGCCCGGCGCAGCCGCAGCGGGTCCCCGGGCAGGCCGAACTGCTGGATGGCCGCGAAGTCCAGCACCCGCTCGGGGGTCGCCCGGCTGCGCGCCCGTCCCGGCAGCACCCGCCGCAGGAACGACCGGAACGACACGTCGACGCCGACCACCCAGTACCGCTGGCCGAGCAGAGCCAGGTAGAGGTCGGCGGCGCGGACCACCCGGGCGCCGTCCACGTCGACCAGCTGGTGGTCGAGCAGGTCCTTGACCAGCAGCGACTCGCCCTCGCGGCGCTCGTAGTCGCGCAGGTCCACCCGCGTGGAGGACACCTGCACCTCGCGGCGGGCCACCTGCGCGAGGTCGGCCGCGTGCACGAACGTGCGGCGGAACCCGACCTTCACCACGATGCCGGACACCTGCGGGTAGGCGCTGCGGTCCCAGCGCACCACGACGTCGACCAGCCGGCCGACGTCGCGGCCGTCGCTGTCGCGCACAGGCGCGCCCACCAGCCCGGCGACGGACACCAGCGACGCGGCCACCTCGCGGCGCAGCAGCAGCCCGCGACGACGGGGCAGGCCGGGACGGCGACGACGCACGGTCGGCTCGGACATGCGCTGCCTCCCTCGGGCGCGGCGGAGTGCGGACGGCGGGGGACATCCTTCCGCCCATGAGCGCCGTGGGTCGGTCCGCCTCCCCATGATTACCGTCATCGGTCAGAATCGGCCGCTGGACGGCGCTATCGGGCCGCAGACAGCGATCATGGACGGCGGAACCTCACGCACCCCTGTGCTCGGTGGCTACTCGCTGAGGTTGGCTGACTACGAACAGTGACGTAGTCTCTGGGGTAGCCGCAGCCGCTCAGCCGCACCCCCCCGTGGTTTGGGCGGCTGCGGTTCCCGCCGTGGCGACCGCGGCGAGGGCTCGGTGGGCCCTGACGGCCCCTTGGCCAGCCCCTTGGCCAGCCCCTTGGCCAGCCCCTTGGCCAGCCCCTTGGCTGAGGATTCCCTACCGAGATGTGGCCGACCTGGCCAAGTACCTCGTCCAAGCGTCCTACCGCGCCGACGGCAGCAAAGCAGTGCTCAAGGAGGGCGCGAGCAAGCGGGTCGGCGTCGTCAAGGCGATGACGGAAGGCCTCGGCGGCAGCATGGAGGCGTTCTACTTCGGCTTCGGCGACAGCGACCTGTACGTGCTCGCCGACCTCCCGGACAACACCGCTGCAGCCGCCGTGGCGGCAGCGGTCTGGTCGTCGGGTGCGCTCAGCAGCTACCAGACCACGGTGCTGCTGACCGCCGAGGAGATCGACGCGGCGGCGAAGATGGCCCTCTCCTACCGGCCGCCGGGCAGCTAGGGCAGGCTCCGACCGTCGGGCTACGCGCAGTCGCGGCAGACGTCGACGCCGGGGGTGGCCCGCTGCGACTTGTGCACGACCAGGAAGCACCGCTCGCAGCGGAACTCGTCCTTCTGGGCCGGCACGACGGCCACGACCAATGACTCCCCGGACAGGTCGGCGCCGGGCAGCTCGAGGTCCTCGAGCTGGTTGGAGTCGTCGACGTCCAGCACGATGGTCTTGCTGGCGGCCTGGCTGCGCAGCGCCTCGAGCGACTCGGCCTCCTCGGCCTCGGTCGCCTCCTTGTCGCGCGGCTGGTCGTAGTCGGTCGCCACTGGGTGCCCCCGGAAGGTCTTGATCAAGCGCGATCTGCGCGGAGGCGCAACGATAGCCGCCCTGCCGACATTCCCGTCACCCGTTCGGGTGATGATGCCCCCATGAGTGTGCCGCCCCTGACCGCCAGCCACGCCCTGACTCAATGGCAGTTCACCCCTGCCCTGGACCTCGCGCTGGTGGCCACCTTCGCCGTCTACGCCTGGGGCATGGTCCGGGTCGCCCGGCGGCACCCCACAAACCGCTGGCCGTGGGTGCGGGCGCTCGCCTTCACCGCGGGGCTGGCCGTGGTCGCGGTGTCGGTGGACTCCGCGATCGGCGTCTACGACGACACGCTGTTCTCCGACCACATGGTCCAGCACCTGCTGCTCATCTCGGTCGCGCCGCCGCTGCTGGTCGCGGGCCGGCCGGTGCTGCTGCTCCTGCACGCCTCGCGCAACCCGCTGCACACCTGGACCAAGCGGGTGCTGCGGCACCCGGCGACGACCGCGCTGACGTTCCCGCTGGTGGGCGCGGGCCTGTACACGGCGGTGGTGGTGGGTACCCACCTCAGCTCGTTCATGAGCCTGACCCTGACCCACCCGCTGGTGCACCAGGGCGAGCACCTGCTCTACCTGGTGGCCGGCTACTTGTTCTTCCTGCCCGTCATCGGCGGGGAGCCGATCCGCTGGCGGCTGACCTTCCCCGCCCAGTTCGCCCTGCTCGGCTACGCCATGGCGGTCGACGCGTTCACCGGCGTCGTCCTCATGGAGACGAACTACGTGATGTTCCCCGAGTACGCCGCGGAGCCGCGGACCTGGGGGCCGAGTCTGATCGACGACCTGCACCTGGGCGGCGCGACCATGTGGGTGGGCGGCGACGCCCTCATGGCCGTCGTCCTGCTCGTGCTGGTCGCGCAGGTCATGCGCGGACGGCGGACCATGGACAACCCGCGCTGGCTGGAGCAGGCCCGGGTCGGCGCGCTGCTGGGCGAGCAGGCTGGCGGCGGCCCCCATGCCCCCGACGTCGACGAGGACGACGCCGCGCTCGAGGCCTACAACCGGCACCTTGCTGCCTTGGAGGCGCGGGAGCATCGTGATCACCGTTAGCGGTCAGGAACCGCCGCTGGACGGCGTGTTGTGACCGCAGACGGCGACCTGGGCGCGTGTTCGTGCCGGACTTCGAGTACCAGTGCAGGTACGGGCTCGGGGCGATGCTGGTGCCGTTCGAAGCGGTGACCAGGGAGCTCCAGCTCGTCTGACCGCGAGGCGGCAGAGGAGCCTGCGCGAGTGGGCGCCGGAAGAACGTGACGAAGCCCTGGTGGGTCGAGAGCGTTCGCTGAGGGTCCACTCGGTGTTAGGTGGGGAGCAACCGGGCCAGCACGGCGCGATGGTCGGAGTGCGGGCCGCCCGGCGCATCGACGTGGCCGGCCCCGAGCACCCGCCAGTGCAGCGTCGGGGGCTGCTGCACGAAGACGTAGTCCAGCCGGCGCGGGCTCGACCAGCGCCGCCACGGCGCGGCGCTGGCATAGGTGCTCGCGTCGGCGTGCGGATGGGCATGGCGGAAGGTGTCCGTCCACGTCCGGCGGGTGAGCTCGATCTCGGCCCGGCCCTCGGTCGCGTTGAAGTCGCCGCCCACGACGGCCACCGCGCCGGCGCTCAGCTGCGCCACCCAGGCGCGCAGGGCACGCAGCTGCTGGGCGTTGCGGTGCCGCAGCAGGCCGAGGTGCACCGTGACGGCGAGCAGCCGGCCGAGCGGGGTCGCCAGCTCCGCCGCGAGCGCCACCCGACGGGTCAGCGGGTTGCGGGTGCGACCGAGCTGGCGCAGGTGGATCTCGGCGATCGGGAAGCGGCTGAGGACGGCCACCCCCTCCTCGAAGCCGATCGCGTCGGTCGCCCCGTTGGCGCGCGCGTAGGCCAGCGACAGGCCCAGCCGGTCCGCCAGCCACAGGTCGGCCTTCAGCTCGGGTGTGCGCGCCACCTCCTGCAGCAGCAGGAGGTCGACCCCCTCCGCCTCGACCAGCTGGGCCACCGCCTCCAGCCGCTCCGTCCACCGGTGCTGGCGCGGCCAGTCGTGCCACAGGTTCGCGCTGAGCACGGTGAGCTGCTCGACGGCGGTCGGCGGGCTGCGGCGAGGCTCGTCGACCACCGTCGTCCAGCCGGCTGGCTGCGCCACCGCGTGGACCCGGCGGGCG
>DATCDE010000284.1 GCA_036510875.1 Actinomycetes bacterium | reverse complement strand
CCCCTGGATCGTCAAGTCGCCCGCCCCGGTGATATCCCACACCGACTTCGGCGTCCCCGGTTGTAGGTTCTCACATGCGATCACGTTCACGGGCGGAGCACACGGGTCAACAGCCGCTGATGCAGCTCGCCCCAGGGCCGGGATCACCGCCACCACCAGGCTGACCATCACCAGCGCTGCCAGGCCCGCCCGCCGCGAAATCCTTGACGTGATCACGGAATCCCCCCGCCTCCAAACACCACTTGGCTCGGCGCACTCGCCCGAGCACCCTCACGCTACGTGCGCACCAAAGAGTCACGGGATGCCAATCCGGAAGTGTCCGCCGAACGGTTGACGGCCGGCTCCCCTCATCGGTCCGGATGGGCCAGGCTCCAGCCTCAGGTCTCGCTGCCGGACGGCACCAGGGTGCGGATCACCCGCAGCGCCACCGACAAGGTGGCCAGGTCGAAGCTCTCACTGCTGGTGATGTCGTCGAGGGTGGCCCTGGTGCGGGCCAGGCCCTCGGCGTTGGCCTCGGCCCAGATCGCGATCCGCTCGTCGGAGTCCTCGACGTCCTGCGACGTCTGCAGCACGCTGCGGGTCAGGCCCGCCAGCGCTCCGTAGAGGTCGTAGCGCAGCGCCATCCGGGCCAGCGCCGACCAGCGGTCGTCGCGCGGCAGCTGGGTGATCCGGGTGAGCATCTTGTCCACCTGGAACCGCTCGGACATCGCGAAGTACACCTCGCTGACCGCACGGGGGCCCTCGCCGGTGCTTCGGGCGATCGACACGATGTCCAGCAGCGAGAACACGTCGAGCATGGCGGCGGTCTCGACGGCCAGGTCGGGCGGCGCGCCCAGCGCCTCGAACTCCGCGGCCCGTCGGTACAGCCGCTCGCGCTCCACCCCGATGAGCATGTCCGGGATCTGGGCGGCGAGCCGGCCCACCGGCTCGAAGATCTCGATCTCGGACTCGACGTCGATGAGTGAACGGCGCGACTGCAGCATCCAGCGGGTGGCCCGGTCGAGCAGCCGTCGGCACTCCAGGTACAGCGCCGACTGCGCCCTGGTCGGGATGACGTTGTCGAGCGCCTCGACCCGGCGCCAGAAGTCGGGTAGCCGGAACACCCCGCGGACGACGGTGTAGGCGCGGGCCACCTCGACCGGGGTGGCTCCGGTCTCCTCGGACGCCCGGAACACGAAGCTGATCCCGCCGCGGTTGACCATGTCGTTGACGACGACCGTGGAGACGATCTCGCGGCGCAGCGGGTGGCTGGCCAGCCGGTCGCCGTACCGCTCCACCAGCGCGGGCGGGAAGTAGTCCCGAAGCGCCCTGGCGAAGTACGGCTCGTCCGGCAGGGTGGACTCGCGCAGCGCCGGTTCCACGCTCATCTTGGCGTAAGCCACCAGGACCGACAGCTCGGGCGAGGTGAGCCCCTTGCCGGCCGCGTGCCGCTCGTCCATGGCGGTGTCGGTCGGCAGGAACTCCAGCCCACGGGCCAGCTCGCCGCGCCGCTCCAGCTCCCGGATGAACCGCTGGTGCACCGTGATCATCGAGTGGGACTGCACCCGGGCGTTGCCCAGCAGCACGTTCTGCTCGTAGTTGTCGCGCAGCACGTGGTCCGCGATGTCCTCGGTCATCTCGGCCAGCAGCTCGTTGCGCTGCTTGCCGGTGAGGTCGCCGGAGCGGACGACGGAGTCCAGCAGGATCTTGATGTTCACCTCGTGGTCGGAGGTGTCCACGCCGGCCGAGTTGTCGATGGCGTCGGTGTTCAGCCGGACGTCGGACAGGGCCGCCTCGATCCGCCCACGCTGGGTGAAGCCGAGGTTGCCGCCCTCCCCGACGACCTTGGCCCGGAGCATCGCCCCGTCGACCCGGATCGCGTCGTTGGCCTTGTCGCCGACCTGCGCGTGGCTCTCCCCCGACGCCTTCACGTAGGTGCCGATGCCGCCGTTCCAGAGCAGGTCCACCGGGGCCAGCAGGATCGCGCGCATCAGCTCCTGGGGCGTCATCGACGTGACGGCGGCCTCGATGCCCAGCGCCTCGCGGACCTGAGCGCTCACCGGGATCGACTTGGCCGAACGCGGGTAGACCCCGCCGCCGGCCGAGACCAGCGACGTGTCGTAGTCGCCCCAGCTGGACCGCGGCAGATCGAACAGCCGCTGCCGCTCCTTGAACGAAGCCTTCGGGTCCGGGTCCGGGTCGAGGAACACGTGCCGGTGGTCGAACGCGGCCACCAGCCGGATGTGCTCGGACAGGAGCATCCCGTTGCCGAACACGTCCCCGGACATGTCACCGATGCCCACAGCCGTGAAGTCCTGGCTTTGGGTGTCGACGCCGAGCTCCCGGAAGTGCCGCTTGACGGACTCCCAGGCGCCGCGAGCCGTGATGCCCATGGCCTTGTGGTCGTAGCCGACCGAGCCGCCCGAGGCGAAGGCGTCGCCGAGCCAGAAGCCGTAGTCCTGGGCCACCCCGTTGGCGATGTCGGAGAAGGTGGCGGTGCCCTTGTCGGCGGCGACCACCAGGTAGGAGTCGTCACCGTCGTACCGCACCACCCGCGCAGGCGGCACGATCGACCCGTCCACCCGGTTGTCGGTGAGGTCGAGCAGGCCGCTGACGAACATCCGGTAGCGGGCGATGCCCTCAGCCATGACCGCCTCGCGGTCGGCCGGGTCGGCCGTGCGGTTCTTCACCACGAAGCCACCCTTGGAACCGCCCGGCACGATGACGGCGTTCTTGACCGCCTGGGCCTTGACCAGCCCGAGGATCTCGGTGCGGAAGTCCTCACGCCGGTCGGACCACCGCAGCCCGCCACGGGCGACCGGACCGAACCGCAGGTGCACGCCCTCGACGTCCGGGCTGTACACCCAGATCTCGTACCGCGGCCGGGGCAACGGCAGCGTCGAGACGCGCAGCGGGTCGAACTTCACCGACAGGTACCGCTTGGGGGTCCCGTCGGCCGCCGGCTGGAAGTAGTTCGTCCGCAGCGTCGCGTTGACCAGCTCCAGGAAGGACCGGATGATCCGGTCCTCGTCCAGGCTGGCCACGTCGTCCAGTGCCCCGCCGATCTCCTCCTCCAACGCCGCGACGATCTCCCTGCGGTCCCCCAGGACGTCCGGGTCGAGGCGGGCCCGGAACAGCTGTACGAGGAGCCGGGTCAGGTGCAAGTTGTTGCGCAAGCACTGCTCCAGGTACTCCTGGCTGAAGGTGAACCCAGCCTGCCGCAAGTACTTCGCATACGCCCGCAGCACGACCACCTCGCGCCAGGCCAGCCCGCCGTGCAGCACCAGCGAGTTGAACCCGTCGCCCTCGGCCAGTCCGCCCCAGACCGCGGCGAAGGTCTCCTGGAACCTGGGCTTGAGGTCGGGGCTCTCCTCCACGGCCGGGTAGCGCAGCCCGAAGTCGTAGACCCACTGCTCGGGGCCGCCCATCGGCTCGATCTGGTACGGCCGCTCGTCGGTGACCTCCAGCCCCATCTGCTGCAGCACGGGCAGCACTTGGGACAGCGACATGGCCGACCCGCCGCGGTAGATCTTGAACCTCCGCTCGCCAGGCGCCGCACCGACCGGGTGGTACAGGTTCAGCGCCAGCCCGGTCTCGTCGAGGCGCTCCAGCTGGTGCAGGTCCGCGACCGCCGTCCGGGCCGGGAAGTCCTCCTTGTAGGCCTCCGGGAACGCGTCGCCGAACCGCTGCGACAGCTCACCGACCCGCTCCTCGCCGAACTGCTCGAGCAGCGCGTCGGAGAAGTCGTCGGCCCACGACCGGGTGGCCTCGACCAGCCGCAGCTCGAGCTCGGCCTGGTCGACGTCCGGCACCAGCGCGCCCTTGGCCATCCGGACGACGAAGTGCAGCCGCGCCAGCACCGACTCGGACACCCGCGCCGTGTACTCGACGGAGGAGCCATGGAACGCCTCCCGCAGGATCCGCTCCATCTCCAGCCGGACCTTCGTCGTGTACCGGTCCCGGGGCAGGTACACCAGGCAGGACATGAACCGGCTGTACGCGTCGCGGCGGAGGAACAGCTTGGTCTGCCGCCGTTCCTGCAGGTGCAGCACGGCCAGCGCGACAGGCAGCAGGTGCTCGCTGGACACCTGGAACAGCTCGTCGCGCGGGAAGGTCTCCAGGATCTGCAGCAGGTCCTTGCCGTCGTGGCTGTCCGGCAGGAACCCGGACGCATCGAGCACCTCGCGCGCCTTGCGCCGCAGCACCGGGACCCGCAGCACGCTTTGGGTGTACGCCGACGACGCGAACAGCCCGAGGAACCGCCGCTCGCCGACCACGTTGCCCTCGGCGTCGAACGCCTTCACGCCCAGGTAGTCCAGGTACACCGGCCGGTGCACGGTGGAGCGCGAGTTGGCCTTGGTGAGGATCAGCAGCCGCTTCTCCCTGGCCGTGGCCCGGGCCGTGGGCGGCAGCGCCGCGAAGGACCCGGACCGGCCCTGGTCGCCGCGCAGGATGCCCAGCCCGCTGCCGGGGCGGGCCACCAGCGCGTCGCCCTCGTCGGTCTCGACCAGGTCGTACTCCCGGAAGCCGAGGAAGGTGAAGTGCCCGTCGGAGAACCAGCGCAGCAGCTCCCAGGCCTCGGAGACCTCGGCGTCCGGCAGCGGCGGCGGGGTGGTGGCCAGCTCGTCGGCGATGCGCAGCGCGGCCTCGCGCATCTTGGGCCAGTCCTCGACGCCTTCCCGGACGTCGGTGAGCACCCGCCGCAACCCCTCGGTGATGGCATCGAGCTTGTCTCGGTCGACCTCACGGTCCATCTCGATGTGCATCCAGGACTCGAGCCCGACCTCACGGTCGGTCTCGGCGGGCAGCTCGTCGACCAGCTCCACGAACTCGCCCACGGCGGACCGGCGGACCACGAGCACCGGGTGGATCACCAGGTGGATGGCGCGACGCTGCTGGGCCAGGTAGCTCGTCACCGAGTCGACGAGGAACGGCATGTCGTCGGTGACGATCTCGACGACGGTGTGCCCGCTGGACCAGCCGTGCTCCTCGACGGACGGCGTGAAGATGCGCACCGCGGACACCCCGACCGGCCGGTGCTGGGCCAGCTCACGGTGCGACAGCGCGGCGCCGAAGATGTCGACCGGGTCCCGGCCGAGCAGGTCCTCGACGGTGACGTTTCGGTAGTAGTGCTCGAGGTAGGCAGCGGCGTCGGGGGCCCGGCTGCGACCGTGATCACCGACCTCGACCGCGTGCGCGATGAGGTCTGCCTTGGTGTCGCGGCTCGATCCGCCGCCGATGCCTCGGGACATGCCAGCCACTACCGATCGCCTCTTCGGTGCAGGACCGCACGCCGTTGTGCGGAACTCCTGGAGCCTATCGTTCGCCCGGCCAGCTCAGCCCATGTGCGGGTACGCAGAGGACGTCGGCGGGACGAAGGTCTCCTTGATCGCCCGGGTCGACGTCCACCGCAGCAGGTTCTGCGCCGAGCCCGCCTTGTCGTTGGTGCCGGACGCCCGGCCGCCGCCGAACGGCTGCTGCCCCACGACCGCGCCGGTGGGCTTGTCGTTGACGTAGAAGTTGCCGGCGGCGAACCGCAGCGCGTGGGTGGCGTGCGCGATGGCGGCCCGGTCCTGGGCGATGATCGACCCAGTGAGCGCGTACGGGGCAACCGACTCCATCTGGTTGAGCATGCCGTCGTAGTCGGCGTCGTCGTAGACGTGCACGGCGAGGATCGGCCCGAAGTACTCGGTGGTGAAGATCTCGTCCGTGGGGTCCTGGCCCAGCAGCACGGTCGGCCGGATGTACCAGCCCTCGGTGTCGTCGTACGTGCCGCCCGCCCCGACCTCGATGGAGTCGGTGGCCCTGGCCCGGTCGATCGCACCGCTCAGCTTGCGGTAGGCCCGGTCGTCGATGACCGCTCCCATGAAGTTCGACAGGTCGGTGACCGGGCCCATCGTCAGCCCGTCGACCTCGGCCAGCAGGTCGTCACCGAACCGGTTCCACAGCGACCTCGGCAGGTAGGCGCGCGACGCCGCCGAGCACTTCTGGCCCTGGTACTCGAACGCCCCCCGCACCAGCGCCGTGCGCAGCACGTCGACGTCGGCGCTGGGGTGGGCGACCACGAAGTCCTTGCCACCGGTCTCGCCGACGATCCGAGGGTAGGCCCGGTAGCCCTCGATGTGCTCCCCGATCGTGCGCCAGAACAGCTGGAACACCCGGGTCGAGCCGGTGAAGTGGATGCCGGCCAGGTCCGGGTGGGTCAGGACGGCGTCGGAGACGTTGGCCCCGTGCCCGGTCACCATGTTGATGACGCCGGGGGGCAGCCCGGCCTCCTCCAGCAGCGCCATCAGGAAGTGCGCGGCGAACTGCTGGGTGTGCGCCGGCTTCCACACGACCGTGTTGCCCATGATCGCGGGCGCCGTCGGCAGGTTCCCGGCGATCGAGGTGAAGTTGAACGGGGTGATCGCGTAGACGAACCCCTCGAGCGGGCGGTGGTCCACCCGGTTCCAGATGCCTTTGGCGGACTTCGGCTGCTCCTCCATGATCTGCCGGGCGAACGCCACGTTGAACCGCCAGAAGTCGATCAGCTCACAGGCGGCGTCGATCTCGGCCTGGAACGCGGTCTTGGACTGGCCGAGCATGCTCGCGGCGTTCAGTCTCTGCCGCCAGGGGCCGGCCAGCAGGTCGGCGGCCTTGAGGAAGACCGCGGCCCGGTCGTCGAAGGCGAGGTCGCGCCACCCGGGGGCCGCGTCGCGGGCGGCCGCGATCGCCGCCTCGGCGTCGGCCTGGGTCGCGTCCGCGGTCACGCCGAGCACGTGGTCCCTGGCGTGCGGCTCGGCGACGTCCAGCCGGCTGCCCGAGGCCATGACCCGCTTGCCACCGAGGGCACAGGTCAGCTCGAGCGGGGTCGCGGCCAGGTCGGCCAGCGTGGTCTCCAGCTCGGCTCGCTCGGCGCTGCCCGGCGCATACGTCAGGTTGGGCTCGTTGACGGGAACGGGAACGTGGGTCACGGCATCCATGACGCTCATCGTGGCACGCACGCGACCCGATCGTCAGGTGACGGACAGCAGGTCGGCCAGCTCCTGGGTCGCGTACCACAGCAGTGCGTGGCCGTCCGCCGCCTCGGAGGTGGCGGGCCAGGCGGTCACCGCCACGGACACGTCCGGCTCGGCGTCCACGTCGTCCACGTGGGCCGACGCGACCGTCGCCATCGCGATCTCGGCCGCCACGCGCACCGCCCCGGTGGCCGGGTCGGTCTCCTCGACCGCCGAGTCCGGCACGTCGGCGGCGATGACCACCCGGCGGCGCGGCGCCGCCGGCTCGGCGGCCAGCAGGCCCAGCGCGGCGTCCGCAGCAGCCGCCATCGCGTCCTCGGCCAGATCGTCGGGGTCGGTGCCCGGCGCGGCCGCGCGGACGGCCGCGGTGACGGCGAACGCGGCCACGGGAGCCGGGCCCACCGCACGCCGCTCCACCAGCTCGGCCACGGTGCTCAAGGTGGCCGGGACGTAGACCCGCATCACTCGCTCCAGGAGAAGGAGTCGGCGCGGGCCCGGCGCAGCGCGTCGGCGGAGGTCCGCAACGAGGTCTCGATCACCGCAAGCCGACGCGCCGGGTCCATGAGGTTGACCCCGATGGCCTCGAGGTCCTGCCGGCCCGGACCGAGCAGGGTGACCACGGTGCCCTCGGCCCGCACCCGGCCGGCCTCGTGCAGCATCCGGCGGGTGACCGTGCGCCGGAAGCTACGCTCCACCCGGGCGGCCACCGACGTCGGTTCGTCGTAGTCGAACGACGCCATCGGGGCCAGCACGTAGACCTCGTCGAGCTCGAGCCCGGCCAGCAGGTCGACCGAGGTGACCGAGCAGGTGCCTCCGTCGACGTACCGGCGACCGTCGATCTCCACCGGCGCGTACCAGCCGGGCACCGAGCAGGACGCGAGCACCGCCTCGACGAGCGGCGCCGGCCGGGACCCGGGCCGGCCGAACACCACCCGCTTGCCCGAGTCGTAGTCCATCGCGACGACCCACAGGTTCGGGTGCGGCGACCACTCCCCGGCCGGCGTGATCGCGTCGACCAGGTGCCGGATGCTCCACAGGCTGCCGCGGCCCTCGGGCATGAGTGCGGACATCGCGGCCAGCGGGGTCAGCGACCGGGGTCGTCGCAGCGCCTGCATGAGCAGCCGGGTGGAGCCGAGGCCGGCCTTGGGCAACGGCGGGAGCGGCCCTCCGGTGCCCCTGTCGTAGTCGAAGGAGTAGCCGCCCAGCGGGCCGGCGCCGATCGGGTGACCGAGCTGGTGGTCGCGCAGCTCGCAGGAGCGCACGCCGGAGCCGATCAGGGCGGCCAGCACCGATCCGGCCGACGTCCCCATGAGCACGTCGGCCTCGCGGACGTCGAAGCCGGCCACCTGCTCCAGGGCGCACAGGGCCCCGACGGTCCAGGCGGCACCCAGGACACCGCCGGCCCCCAGCACGAGCCCGCGCCGCGGGGTCACCGGACGGTCCCCCGCAGCTCGGCCAGCGAGTCGACCAGGCACTGGGCCAGGACGTCGACGTCGGCCATGGCGTCGCGGTCGGCGTTCAGCCCGAAGTAGACCCCGCCGTTGTACGAGGTCAGACCGACGCTGACCACCTGCCCCTTGGCCAGCGGCACCACCGGGTAGGTGGACAGCAGCTCGGCGCCGCCGGCGTACAGCGGGAACTGCGGACCCGGCACGTTGGTCACGACCAGGTTGAACAGCCGTCGGGACAGGCTGCTGCCGACCCGCGCGCCCAGGGCGTGCAGCGTCGGCGGCGCGAAGCCAGCGACCCCGATAAGCGCGTCCGCGCCGACGGCCTGACCGGTCTCCTTGTGGCCGGCCATGGCGTAGGAGACCTGGTGCAGCCGCATGACCGGGTTGGGCTCGCCGACCGGCAGGTCCACCAGGTAGGACGACACCTTGTTGCCCGAGGCGCCGGCCGGGGCCTCGGTGCGGACGCTCACCGGGACCATCGCCCGCACCACGGCTCCCACGCCCACGGCCTCGCCGCGGGTCATGAGCCACTCGCGCAGCGCGCCCGAGACCACTGCCAGGACGACGTCGTTGACGGTGCCCCCGTGCGCCTTGCGGATCCGCTTGTAGTCCTCGAGCTGCGTGTCGGCCGTCGCGTACCGCCGCTGCTCGCCGATCTCGGCGTTGAGCGGACCGCTGGGCGCGGTCTTGGCCACGGTGCGGACCATGGCCAGCACCCCACCGGCGGCGCCAGCCAGCTGGCCCAGCGCGTGCTGGAGGTCCCCCACCCCGTTGCGGATGGTGTCGATAGCGGCCGTCGGCCGCTTCACCAGGTCCCCGACTGCCCCTGCGACCAGCTCGAGTCCAGTGGGCTCGGGGGCGGGACGCCAGCTGTCCGGCCCGGTCGCCCGCGGCTCTGGAGTGACGTCGAGGATCACCTGCCCGATGTCGATGGCGCTGATGCCGTCGACCATCGCGTGATGGGTCTTGCTCAGCACGGCGAACCGGCCGTGCTCGAGACCCTCGACGAGGTACATCTCCCACAGCGGCCGCTTGCGGTCGAGCGGCCGGCTCATGATCCGAGCCACCAGCTCGCGCAGCTGGGCGTCGGTCCCCGGCCGCGGCAGCGCCGAGCGGCGCACGTGGAAGGTCACGTCGAAGTGCTCGTCGTCCACCCAGACCGGGCTGGCGATGTGACCGGGCACCCAGCGGATCCGCTGCCGGTAGCGGGGCACGAAGGCGATCCGCTTCTTGATCAGTGCCACCAGCCGGTCGTAGTCGAAGCCACCCTCGGGCACCTCGAAGATCGACACCCCACCGACGTGCATCGGGGTGGTGGCCTCCTCCAGGTACAGGAAGGACACGTCGAGCGCGCTCAAGCGGTCGGGCACGCGCATAGCCTCCTGTCCCAAGGCGCCAGCCATCGCCGACAGCGGCGCCGGATACCTCCATGGTGGCATGCAACCCGTTGCCAGGCATGACAGTTCCGTCATGCGGGGGGTCTCGGCGACGGATCGCGCCCTACTGTCGGGTGTCCGAGACGTCAGAGGGGAGCCGGCCATGACACGGAGGAACGTGGCGCTGCTCGGTGCCGCTGGGCTGCTGCTCGCCGGGTGCTCCACGGCCCACGCGACGGTAGACGCGTCCGGCATCCCGCCGACGACGCCGAGCGCCAGCGCGGCCACCGGCACGGCAACGACGCCGGCGTCGACCACGGCCAGCCCGGCCCCGCCATCGGCCGGCCCGAGCACGAGCCGGTCCGCCGTGACGCAGATGACCGCGCGGCCCACCGCGTCGACGTCGGCGCAGGCCACGGTGATCGAGGTGCGGCTGGCCAAGGGTGCGGTCACGCCACCCACGGACCGGGCCAAGGTCCCGCTGGGGTCCCGGGTGGTCATCCGGTTCACGTCCGACATCTCCGACACGGTGCACGTGCACGGATCCGACATTGAGCAGGCGGTCAGGGCCGGGACCACCAAGGACATCGCCTTCGTCGCGGACCTGCAGGGGACGTTCGAGGTGGAGACCCACGACAGCACCATGGTGCTGATGCAGCTGCAGGTCTCCTGACGCAGTGGGCGTGAACCCGAGCCTGCTGCTCGCCCACGGCGTGGCGGTGCGCGCGGACCTGCCGCTGCCGTTCTCGCTGGTGCTCAACGGCTCGGCGCTGGCGCTGCTGCTGTCGTTCGTCGCGCTCGGCTCCCTGTGGACCCAACCGAGGCTGCGCAGGCGGGAGGCCGGGCGCCCACTGCCGCGGGCGCTGGCCGGCGTCCTCGAAGCGTCGGAACTGGCCTGGGGCCTGCGGATTCTCGGACTGGTGGCAGCCCGCTACGTCCTCGTCGCGCTGTTCCTCGGGCCGGACGACGCCGCCAACCCGACGGCCGGCGCGCTCTGCATCCTGGTCCTCCCACGCCGATGGCTTCGAGGTGGCGACGCTGTTCGGGCACCTGTCGGTGGTGGGACGCCGGGGGCGACGGCGTGCTCGTGCTGCGCAGCCCGCTGGACGGGGTGGCCGACACCCTGGCGTGGATCCGGTTCGCCCAGGGCAACGCGCTCCCGCGGGTGCTGGTTGACTCGGTCGGGCTGATGCTGACGATCGCCGCCGTGGGTGCGGCCCAGACGGCGGCCACGGTGGCATCTGGTCGCTGCTCGTCGTCGGCGGCCAGCCGACCCTGCACCGGCTCAGCGACCCTCTGGTGAACGGCGCGGACCTGCTCGGGATCGGCGGCGATGACCGGTCGGTGGCCCTGGTCAAGCGTCGCCGGGCCGCGGTCGGCCAGCTTCCTGCGGTGGGGGTCATGGTGGCGTTCACCGTTACCGGGTTGCTGCTGCTGTTCTCCGGCTGAGCGGTAGCCCGCTCGCACCCGGCGTCAGGTTCGGCTGGCTGCCTCGATGAAGATGACCCGGGTCGACCGCGAGCAGCCGGCTGCTGCCGAGGTGACCGCGGTGCTGCGGGACAGCCGCGGGCCGGGTCACGGCCCCTCAGCGCAGCGGCGCAGTGAAGAGGGTCTCGAGCTCGCTGAGGGTGTCCAGGTAGCCGCGGTGGTGGATGCCCACGAAGCCGAGCGCCACGGCGGCGTCCACGTTGTGCCGCAGGTCGTCGACGAACACGCACTCGGGCGCGGTCAGCCCGAGCAGCCGAAGGGTGTGCTCGAAGATCTGCGGCTCCGGTTTGCGCATCCCGACCTCACCGGAGATGACGACGACGTCGAACATCTCGTCCCAGCCGTCTCGCGGGTACTCGTTGCCCCAGGAGTTCGACAGCAGCGCGGTGCGCACCCCGGCCTGGTGCGCCCGGCGCAGCAGGCCGGCCATGTCGGGGGCGTGCTCGAACCGCTCGAACATCCGGTCCAGCAGCCCCTCGGGGCGGACGTCGGTGCCGGAGCGGACCCGCAGCGCCTCGGCCAGCCGCTGCTCGAAGTCGGGCACCTCGATCTCGCCGCGCTCCAGCGCGTGCACCGGGTTGAACCACGCCTCCTGGCCCGCGGCCGGTCCCAGCCAGGAACGCATGACGTCGGTGAAGTGGCCGAAGTCGATCCCGTCGGACGCCGCCCAGGCGGGCATCACCTCGCCCAGGCCGACGGTGAGCACGCCGCCCCAGTCGACGACCAGCCCCTTGAGCTCACGCACCGGACACCTCACGGGCCCTGGCCAGCAACGCGGGCACTCCTTCGTCGAGGGTGGCGAAGAACGGGTCGTCAGCCATGCCGGCCAGCCACCGGTGGTAGGACGCCTCGAGCAGTACGGCCAGCTTCCAGACGGCCAGCGTGACGAACCAGCGGGTCTCACCGGCGTCCCGGCCGGTCCCGACGGCCCAGCGGGCGACCAGTTCTTCACGGGCGGGGAACCCGGGCCCGTTGACCGCCAGCTCGCCCAGCGGGAAGCTCTCCCCCAACTCCGGCCAGAACAACAGCAGGTAGCCGAGGTCCGCGCGCGGGTCGCCGACGGTGGCCATCTCCCAGTCCACGACCGCGGTGATCCGGGGCTGCCCGCCAGCCCTGGCCACGATCACGTTGTCCAGCTTGAAGTCGCCGTGCACCAGGGCCGGCTCCACCTCGGCCGGCAGGTGGTCACGCAGCCAGTCCCGGACGGCGTCGTAGTCGGGCAGCTCGCGGGCGGTTCCCCCGGCCGCGGCCACCGCGGCCTGGATGCCCTCACGCTGGCCGACCCAGCGGCGCAGCTGCCGCTCGAGGTAGCCGGCCGGCCGGCCGATGCCGGCGTCCACAAAGGGACGCCAGTCGGCCCGGTGGATCTCGACGAGGGCGTCCACCAGGTCCAGCGCCAGCGCCCGCTGGGCGGCCACGTCGGCGGCCAGCCAGTCCGGCAGCCGGTCGCGGACCACCTCGCCGTCGGCGCGCTCCATCAGGTAGAAGGGCACGCCGAGCACGTCAAGGTCCTCGCACACGTCGACCACTGTGGGGACCCGCACCGGTGTCCCGGCCAGCAGCGACAGCACCCGGAACTCGCGCACGACGTCGTGCGCGGTGGGCAGCAGCGGCCCGGCCGGCGGACGGCGCAGCACCCAGCTGCGCTCGCCGCGGCGGACCAGGAAGGTGAGGTTGCTGTGGCCCTCACCGAGCGCGGTCACCTCGAGCGGGCCGTCCCCCGGCAGCCGGCCCCGCGCCCAGCCCGCCAGCGCCTGCGGGTCCACGAGATGCACGGCGGCGGCCACCCGGCGATCCTAGGACGGCGTGGCTCGGGCCGGACGAGTAGGGTCTTACCGACATCATGTCGGCATCAGGCGGCGAGCAGAGGCGGGGACGAAGATGACGGAGCCGGCCACCGGGCGCGGCAAGTGGCGGCCGATGCCGTTCATCGCGCTGGGCGTCTCGATGATCATCGTGGACGCGACGATCGTGAACGTCGCGATCCCCTCGATCATCCGCGACATCGGCATCTCGGTGACCGACGCCGAGTGGGTCAACTCCATCTACTCGCTCGTCTTCGCGGCGCTGCTGCTCACGACGGGCCGGGTCGGGGACATCTACGGACGTCGCCGGCTCTTCCTGGTGGGCACTGTCGTGTTCGTCGCGGCCAGCCTGGTCGCCGCCCTGGCGCCGTCCGCCGGGGTGCTCATCCTGGGCCGGTTCCTGCAGGGCGTCGGCGGGGCCATGCTGCTGCCCGCGTCGCTGTCCACCGTGAACGCCATGTACCAGGGCAAGGACCGAGCGATCGCGTTCGCGATCTGGGGAGCCACGATCGGCGGCACCGCGGCGCTCGGCCCGCTGCTCGGCGGCTGGCTCACCACGGCGTTCTCCTGGCGCT
>DATCDE010000283.1 GCA_036510875.1 Actinomycetes bacterium | reverse complement strand
GGATGACGGCCACGCCAAGGAACCGGATCCAACGCCGCTGGATTGCCCGTGTCGCGAGCAGGACCATCAGAGCGCACAGCAGGTAGTTGGCTGCCAGGTTGGGGTCGTGGAAGGTCAGTGCGGCGCGGCCGCCGTTCGCGGACGTGACGCCGGCCAGGGCGTTGATCCCGGCCAGTCGGCCGAAGACCAGGACGGATGCCCAGGCGATCCCGCTCCAGCACCAGGCCCTGAGAAAGACCCGCAACAGATATGGGTTCCGCACTGCGTTCGCGACGGCGGCCCCCCACAACAGCATGAACAGGTCCTGCACGATCGCGACGCCGGAGTATGCGGCACTGTGGTGGAGTGCGGCAATCAACCCGGCGGTCATCAGGACGCCCATGCCCAGGGAGTAGGGAAGGATCACTCTGGCACCGGTGCGGTAGAGCCAGATCATGGTCATGACCATCGCCGCACCGATGGTGACGTCCGCAATTCCGGTGTTCCCCGGGCCGGCCGGGGTCAGGAGAGGCAGGGTCCAGACCGCAAGCACGAGGAGATACCCCACGTGTCGTACACGTCGCGGGACATCGGCCCCCTCGACGAAGGGGGCCTCAGCCGGTCTCTGGCCGTCTTCCTCACGGACGGTCATGGCAGTCATGCGACCAGATCCCGCAGCAGCTCGAGATGTTGTCTGGCGAAGTCGTCATGGTCGCTGCGCACGGCAATCTCGGCCAATCCCGTGAGCATCGCTGCACGCCACAGGTCCCTGGAGCGACCGGTGGCTTCGAGCGCGTCGCCGACGAACCCGGCCACCAGCTCTGGGTACCAGCCCCGTCCTCGCACGGCATACCGGATGCCGGCGCCCCAGGGGCCCGCACGCAAGCCCGGGTGGCCGCGCACGGGCGACCCGGGCCGTGTGTGCCGGTCGAGGTACAAGGAGTAGCTGAGCGCGAACCGGGCACGGTCCCTGACGGGGTCCCCGCCCACGACGGCGTGTTCCCAGTCCACGACACCCGACACCTCGCCGGCGGTCTGCAGGATGTTGCCGCACCAGAAGTCGCCATGGACGACCGCGCAGAGGTCAGGGCGCTCAAGCTCTCCCTCCATGGATTGTGTTGCCGCTGCGAGGCATTCGTCAACGACCTGGGGCCCGAAACGCGCACGTATGCCGTCCGTCCAGCGAGGTGGGACCGCAGTCGACCCTGACCTGCGGGCGAGTTGAGACAACCATCGGTCGACTCGAGCGAAGTCGTGGCGCACTCGCTGAGGCTGGCTGCTGTGCCTCCACCGGTGGTAGTCGATGGCCATCGGCACACCGGCGCGGGCGGTCATCACCAGCGCAGTGCCCAGTGGGGTCTCACGCAGCTCCAGACACCGTGGCACCGTGTAGTGAACCATGGTCGGATCGACCGCCGCGAGCCCCCGCAAGGCCCTGGCCTCGGCGTCCACCGAGCGACCGGCAACCCCGGTGAGCCCGATCTTCAACGCCAACGTGGGCGACGCCGCACCGTCGACGAACACCATCACGATGGCTTTGGGATTGGCGTCTCTGGACATGGCAACGACCACCGTGCGCGTCTGCCGCCCGGACAGATGGTCGCCGACGATGTCCCGGACCATGGTTCCGAGCGCGGGCCCCGTCACGACGGCAGTCATCGCCGGTTCGCGATCACGATACGTCCCAGCGCAACGCCGCCGACCACGGACAGGACGCGCGACCGGCGGCCCGCTCTCACCGCGGCTTCCGCCAGCAGGGACCCGCGACTGACGCCCGGCGGGACCGTTGCCATGGTCGTCCACAGCCAGGCGAGCGTTGTTGGATCGTCCTCGACGACGAAGGATGGCCGACGCCACGAGGGCAGCACGATGTACTCTCTGGTGATCTGGAGCCCGAGCCGAGCTGCCTTGCGGCGCAACCGGATACGGCCTCCAGGGCGGTCATCGGTGAGGACGACGGCAGAACCAGCCGGAAGAGCGTCGATCGCACCTCTCCCGGCTCGGCCACGAGGCTCGATGACCAGATCGCCAGGTCCGGTGACCAGGCGCACTGACTCGGGCACCCCGGGGATCACGACGCCTCTGAGAAGGATCGCGGAGATCGTGCCCGGAGCTCCTTGGAGGAGTAGACCTCGTCCAGAACCACCCCCAGCGTCTCAGGGGCATAGCGAGCGCCGAGGTGGGTGCGGGCGTTGCGCACCCACTGACCGGCCAGGTGCGGGTTGGCCAGCGCATGCTCCAGCGCACCGGCCAGCAGGTCGACCCGGCCCGGGGGGACCAGCAGCCCCGTCTCGCCCGGTATCACCACGTCGGGGACGGCATTGACGGATGTCGCGACCACCGGGATGCCGCTCTGTTGCGCCTCGACGATGACGCATGGCAACCCCTCGTACCGGCTCGCCATCGCGAAGACGTCGAACGCTGGCAGGATCGCCGGCACATCATCCCTGTTGCCCAGCAGCAGGACCCGATCCTGTAACCGGAGTGCGGTGACCTGTTGCCGTGCCGCCTCGATCAGTGGTCCGTCGCCGGCCCACACCAGCATCGCCCGCGATGTGAGCCGGGACACCGCCTCGATCAAATCTTCCGGCGCCTTCTGGTAGTCCATCCGGCCCACCGTCCCGACCACGAGCGCATCGTCCGGGATCCCCAGCCTCAACCTGGCTCGTGCGCGCGTCGCCGGACTGGTGGTCACGGTTGGCGGGTCCACCGCCGGACCGATGGTGCGGATCTGCTCCGGCCGGGCTATGCCAAGCCTGATCATGTCCACGGCGACGCCGGTGCCGATCGCGAGGATGACGTCGGTCATCCGGGCCATGCGTCGCTCGATCTCGATGTATGTCGCCCGGGTGTGCCGAGGCTGGAACTGGTGGAAGGGGAATCCGTGCATCGTGTGAACCACCCGCGTCGCACCTACTCTCCTGGCAGCCAGCCGGCCAAGAACGCCCGCCTTGGCACTGTGGGTGTGCACGACGTCGATGTCCCGCTCGCGAAGGACCCGGATGATCCGCGCCAGGGCAACGACGTCCTGGCGGGGACTGATCGGGGAGACCAGCTCGGGGATGACCACGACGTCCACGCCGTGGGCGCGCGCCTCGTCCAGGAGAGGTCCCCCGCTGCCGGTGACGAGCGTCCCGTGGTACCGCTGGGGATCGATGCTCACGGCGCCCCTGACTGCGACCCCGCCGGCGCCGGCGATGCACCGGGTGACGATGGTGGCAACGTTGACAGCCATGATGTTCACGCCCCCCAGGGGAGCTGTTTCCCCGGGCCGTCAGCGCCAGAAGTCGCGATCAGATCGGCCAGGCCGGGGCCGGGAATCGCCGGGAGCTGCACCAAGGTGCAGGGTATGCCGCGCACCAGGTCGCCGGCGCAGGCCACCACGGGGGCGTGCGCCGGGCCAAGACCCGTTCCGAGCGCCAGCGTCGACGCGAAAGCCCAGTAGCGGCGAAGCTCGCCCGCGGCATACGTCCCTGCCGCGATGACCCTGGCTGCGTCGGCGCCCCTCAACGGCACCATGGCGACCTCGGACTCCGACCCGCGGCATAGCACCAGGATCCGCCCGGCCTCAATTCGTTCGAGTCTCGCCGTCCAGACGGACTCGCGCCGTCCGTGGGGCATCCGGCGGCCGGTCCCGCCCTCAGCGCGCAGCGGCTCGAGCACGCCGTACAACGTCGATCCGAAGCAGACACAAAGGTTGTCGCTGACGGCCTGCGCTCCTGTTCTGGTGGCCTTGGCCATGAGAGTGGACTTGCCTACCCCGCCCGGACCGGCGAGTACCACTGCCTCACCGTTCACGCTCAGTGCCGACACGTGCAGCGGCACCCCGCCCTTGACACCGGCCCACCAAAGGACCGGGTACTGCAGCAAGGCCGCCCGCCAGAGCAGCTGGGTCCGTGCCGGTGCGAGCAGCTTGAGCCCCCGCTGGGTGAGCCTTGGGCGCGGCCGGGCCACGACCGCCAGGCAGTCGGAGTCGGTGCTGATCCGAAGGTCCAGGCCGCTGGCGCAAGCGTCCTCCATCACGACACATCCCGCGCCTGCCCAAGCTCCCCGGGTCAGGGGGTCCATGTGGTCCAGGGAAAATGGCCCTGCGCCGAGCTCGACGCGAACGTAGATGTCCGTTGGAGTCTCCGGCATTCCCTCCATCGCCTGTCCGGCGAACGCCTCGGCCACCCGCTTCCGCCACAGCCCTCTGGGTGCATCGACAGCGAGGGTGAGGCCCCCACTCCGGCAGGTCAGGCTCATGGAGTCCCCCCCCGGGCCAGCGAGTGGGTCACGGGATCGGCCACCCGATAGGCCGTGTTGGCCGTGTTGGCCGCGTTGGCCGCGTTGACCGCGTGCTCAGCGGGCTTCCTGTGGCGCCTGAAGCGTCGGGGTCGCTGGTAGGCCACGACGCCGAGAACGGGCCAGTCGACCGAATCCATCAGCTCCTGCACCTGCCGCAGCTGTCGGGCGCGGACCTTGGTGGGGCTGAAGATGACGATCGCGGGGTGATCGCCGGGCTCAACCCACTGCCCGTTCAGGGCAACGCATTGCAGTCGGTGGCTCGACCCCAGGTTCCCGTTTGGCCCCCAGGCCTCAGCCATCTCCACGGCGAGAGGTTGGTCCTCCAGGCGTACCGATAGGAGGATCGCCAACGAGCTTTCGTGTCTGAGACCGAGCAGTGCCATCCGGTCGGCGATGTGGGTCATGGCTACGGCGCGAGCTGGGGACACCAGGTCACGCAAGGTGAGATGTCCGATCACGGGCGCGCCCACGGCATTCGAGATGGCCTTCGGGCTGCGCAGCGTCGGGCGCAGGATCTCCAGGCTGGCTGCGAGTCCGAGCCCACCGATCATGCCCAGGAGCCCTGCGAGGGCCGCCAGCTGCTTGGTCTTCATGGGCAGGGGGACGCTCGGGGTCCGCACCGGGTCGAGCAGGGCGGTCGATGGTCGCGCCGCCGCGGCGACGATGAGGCTGGAACGTTGCTGCTGGTTGTCGTCCAAGGTCGACTGGATACCGTTGACCTGTGCCTGGATGGTGAGCTGCTGACCGGGGCTGGCGCTGGTCAGCCGGGGGATCAGGGCGTCGCGCTGTTTGGTGAGGGTGGCGATCTTGCTACTGAGGGATGCGATCTGGTCGGTCTCCGGCTTCCGGTCAGCGGAGTTGGCGAACTTCAGCAGCTGGTTGGTCAGCGACGTGGCGATGAGGGCAGCCGTCTGCGGGTTCTGCTCGCTGACTGCGACCTCGATGACGGGAGAGACGCCGACCCTGCGCACATCGATGTGATCGAGGGCGAACTTCACCGGGTCGGTAGCGAGGTGCGCGTCTGACAGCGCTTGCTGGACGACGCCCGGGCTGGTGACGATGCCCATCGCCCGTGTGCTTGCTGCATCCGCCTCCACGTTGGACGAAGCCAGCGTGCTGCCGAACTGTAGGCGCCCGACTGCCTCGTACGTCGCCGGCTGCCTGCTGCCGAGAACGAGCACGGCAGCCACCGGGAGCAGGATGCAGATCGCGATGAGCAGCCAGTGGCTGCGCACCACCCGATCGAACGCCTCGTCAATAGTCATGTCGTCTCACCTTGTTCGGGAA
>DATCDE010000282.1 GCA_036510875.1 Actinomycetes bacterium | reverse complement strand
GGTTGTCGCGGCTGATCTGGGTGACGGCGGCCATGTGCAGGGCGTGGTTGAGCTGGCGGTTGCCGCGCTGGTTGAGCCGGTGGCGCACGACCTTGCCCGAGGATGCCTCGATGGGGGCGGTGCCGTTGTAGGAGGCGTAGTGGCCCTTGGTCGGGAACCGGGTGATGTCCCCGGAGTGCCCGATCAGCAGGGCGGCGACGATCGGTCCGACGCCGTAAACCTCGGTGACGGTCGTGCCCGATGCTGCGGCGGCGACGGTGATCCGCTTCTTCACCTCCGCGATGTTCTTGTCCAGGCGTCGCACATCAGCGACGAGCTCGAGGGCCATCTCCTTGCGCGCTACTTCGACCGCGTTGCTCGGGTGGATGGTCCGGAGCCGGGATGCCGCACCATCAGCGGAGATCCGGCGTTGCACCCCACCCGGGACCATCGCCGCGATCAACGCATGGAGCCGGCAGACCGCCTGGGTGCGCAACGAGGTCAGGTCCTGGTGACGGTCCGCGAGCAGGCGCAGCACCATCGCGTGGTCCTCG
Organism: Actinomycetes bacterium; assembly: GCA_036510875.1. Classification (NCBI taxonomy): domain Bacteria; kingdom Bacillati; phylum Actinomycetota; class Actinomycetes; species Actinomycetes bacterium. The sequence goes on along the minus strand of DATCDE010000282.1, from coordinate 2,674 downwards.
ACCATCACCGTGCGCAGGTGCGGATCCCGCAACGCTGCGATCGCGGTCGAGAGCGCATCGTTCGGGTCGCTCTTCGAACCACGCCCCGACCCCAACAACCGCACCCTCGCCGCAAGAGTGGCGGGGACGTCGACGACACCCTCACCAGCACGGACCAGCTGCTGGGCCAGTAGGAACCCCAGCCCGCCGGCGGACTCGCTCGCCCACCGTCGCGGCCGGAACTCGTCAGCGAACTCCAGCAACGCCGAGACCTGGGACTTGTCCGCCTTCACCTTGATCCTCGCGAGCTCGTGCTCGGCGTCATCGATCACCACCGCGGTGTGGGTGGCCTTGTGCGGGTCGATACCGATCAACACCATGGCTCCTCCTTCAGGAACCGAAGGGAACGGCGGCCGCAGGCACTCCTGATGCGAACCGGTGCTTGCCTCTTGCGAGCCACGCCACCGCCTAGGGAAACCCAGCGGGCCGGCGCTTCGTTCGAAAGCCAACCGGCACCGGTAGCAGGCACTTCACGAGACGACCCGCCAGATCCCCGGACGCTACGAGCAAACGCTCAACGCCCACCAGAACCATCTATCAGGCACATCTGCGCGCCACGGAGCGGCACGGCAACCGGCACGTCGGCGCGCGAAGGCCGAGCGTCTTGACATGCTGTGGCGATGGGATTGGGCAGTGACGGTTCTGCGCTGGGACTGCTGCGACGGGCTGAGCACGGGGTGCTCCTGTACGGGATCACCCCGCCGAGTCTGACGACGGCTCCGGGGCGCGCTGACGAGATCGCCCAGGCCACGTTGGCGCGGCTGGACTCGGTGGCGCTGGACGGGTTGATCATCTATGACGTGGATGCCGAGGACGATCGTTCCCCGGATGCACGGCCCTTCCCGTTCATGCCGATGATGGATCCTGCGGACTTCTTGGACCGGCACCTGTCCGGCTGGACCGGGCCGGTGGTCGTGTACCGCGCTGTCGGCAAGTACACCGAGGCGGACTTGAGCCGTTGGCTATCCGAGGTCGACTCCGACCGGGTGCTCTCGGTGCTGGTCGGTGCCGCCTCCCGGCACCAGGCGGTGAAGACCCGGCTCACCGACGCATACCGGCTGCACGCCGGTTTGGACCGACGACCCAGCGTCGGTGGCGTCTGCATCGCTGAACGGCATGTCGGCACCGGCCAGGAGCACCGACGGATGCTCAGCAAGCAGGAGGACGGTTGCGACTTCTTCGTCTCCCAGGTCTGCTACGACCTCGACCACACCCGCGACCTGCTGTCCGACTATGTCTATCTCTGCCGGGACCAGGGCATAGACCCGCGCCCAGTCATCCTCACCCTGGCACCCTGCGGCTCCATGAAGACCCTGGAGTTCATGTCGTGGCTCGGCATCGACGTCCCACGCTGGCTACACACAGAACTCACCCGGTCGCACGACCCACTGCAGTTGTCCTACGACCAGTGCCTGAGCAACGCCCGCGCCCTGGTCGGCTTCTGTCGCCGACTGGGTCTTCCGTTCGGCATCAATGTCGAGAGCCTGACGAACCGCAAGGTTGAGATCGAAGCCTCAGTCGACCTAGCCCGGGAGATCGGTGAACTCCTTCACTGACTCGGACTCGCGTTGCGAGACCTGTAGATCCAGGTAGCAAGGCGCAGTCTCACCCGGGACGCGTTCTCCGCTGCGTGCCCGAGCAAGATCGCGCTGGATGCCGAATCGCTCGTCAGAAGGCGATGCAGGCACATCTGCGCGCCGCGAAGCGGCACGCTATCGGCACTTACGGCGCGGCTCAGCAAGGGCATCTCCCTGCGCTTGGGCACACTGAGGTCATGGCCGTCTTGTTCGACTACTTCTCGGCCGCGTCAGACGAGCAGGCTGCCACCGTGATCGACCGGCCCGGCGGCCCCGGACGTGCTTACGCGGCGCTGGCTCCGCAGGACTCCAGCCGTCGGGGGCTCTTTCGCCGCAGGTCATCAGGCTGGTCGGGTCCGGCGACGGACACCGGTGTCCAGTTCTTCACCGTGTTTGGGGACGGGATCGACCCGGTCGTCCAGATGGGCACGTTCGAGGAGTTGCTGACCGGTCGTGCCTACGACGACATCGTCGAGGACCCCCAGAGTGGTCGCACTGTGGCGGATCGCGACGGTGGAGAACGACTCGTCCTCACCTTGACCGACCGTCTGCGTGACGCTCTTGCGGCTGCCAGCCCGGAACGCCTCGCCGAACTCGCAGTCCCGTGGTCGCAGACGGAGGAGTTCTGCGGCCAGGGCGACCCTGAGGTCCTGGCAACGTTCCTCAACAGCCTGGCCGGGCTTGCGCGGCAGGCGCAGGACAAGCATGAGCGGTTGTACTGCTGGGTATGCGTCTGAGCGAACGAGAACGGCATCACTTAGGCGCTGGCCTGTCGTCGGCTCGACCAGAGGCGGCTGAGAACAGCGGCAAGACCACCCCCGATTCCCACGCCGACCAGATTGGCGAGTACGTCGGTGGCGTCGCAGTTTCGGTTGAGCGCCAACACCAGCCCCTGGGTCGCCTCGATAACGAAGGGTGCGACGAGCGCCAAACCGAGCCACATCCACCTAGGCGTGGCGAACCATGACACGAGTCCCAGCGGGACGAACAGCAGGACGTTCGCCAGACGCTCCTTGGGCACCTCACCGAGCGTGAGGCTGAACTGGCACGAGATCTTC